>NZ_JBHWZO010000007.1:0-57636 GCF_042728455.1 Promicromonospora sp. NPDC060204 | reverse complement strand
GTCGCTCAGGCAATCGCACTATTCCCGTCAACCACGGGACTGCGACAACTACAGGTGTCCGAAGCCTCGAATGGAAACAGCATCCCCGATCAAGACGCACACATCGTTTGGCAGCTTACGGCGGCTTCCCGAAGCCTCTATTCCGCACTTAGGTCCAACGCGCCAGATCTGGAACTGAACCCCGGGATGACAACGGTGAATGTGGGCGCGGGGAGCGTTGATCTACATGTCGAGGTATCGGACCTTGTGCGTGAGAAATAGGCGGCCGACAGGGCCCTCGGTGCGACGCCAACTCAACCACTCCCGCCCCCCGTCTCGGGCACAAGAGTGGGCGAACGGACCCGGACCTAACCACCGCCCTGGAGACGGTAAGCCTGGGAGTTCGTGTCAAGACCCCAACACACCGTGGTTTGCCACGCTATGCCCCGATGGACGTCGCGGTCCTGACCGTGTTGACGACAAACACGTGGTCCACCTTGTCGACGACCAGCAGGGCCTCGTCCTCACTCGGAAGCGGCGGAGAAGTGGGCGCCCGTGCTTCGATCCGAACCTCGGCCCCGTCGCCCGCCCCTTCGTGCCACGCCCGTACCCGATCGGTGAGCCGACGCGCCAGGTCCGCGCCTTCAGGGCCGAACCCACAGGCTCCGACTCTCAGCATCGGCATCTCCTCGGTTCCTCCGACCTGCTGAGCGGTCATGTACGCGAGAGATCCTGCCGAGTAGATGCCCCACGCGCCCCAGGGATCCTTCGCACGTGGTACCCGGCCGGCGGCCACAGCCTCCGCGTTGACGAACACCCGGCTGAAGCCAGGCAGCGTCGCAAGCCAGAAGTCCTGCTGGGGCGTCCATGCCCACGGTGCTACGACATCGGTCCACACCAGCGCGGGCTCACTGTCCAGGGCTTCCAACAGTGCGCGTGCGACCGGCTGGGCGTCGTCGATCCGCAGGGTCACGTCCGGCCCCGGGCCGAGCGGGACGTTCTTCTCCGGCATGGCTCCGATGCCCTTCATCGGGATGAAGCCGTCCTCGACCACGGACACGCTCCGTAGCCCCGTCCCCTCTCGCTCGAACGCAACCACTCGGGTCAGGCCACGCAGCCGCAGCGGCAGTAGCAACCGACCACCTGGCGCGAGCTGCTCGACCCAGGCTGGTGCGACATCCCACGCCCCAGCGGTCACTAGGATCCGGTCGAACGGGCCGTCCTCGGCAGCGCCCAGCGTCCCGTCCCCGGTCACGACCCGCACCTGATCCGCGCCGTACGCGGTCAAGTGCATCCGCGCGGCGTCGGCGACATCGGCGTCGTACTCGATCGTGGTGACCGAACCTGACGGGCCAACCAAGTAGGCCAGGAGGGCTGCGTTGTACCCGGTCCCTGCACCGACCTCCAACACCCGCTGTCCGGGCCGGACCTGGGCTTGCTCCAGCATCCCGGCGACCGTACCCGGCGCGGACGCCGAGCTCGTCGGCACACCCTGCGCGTCCCGATGCGTGACCACGGCACCCGACCCGTAGGCCTCCGACAACGACACCTCCGGCACGAACACATGCCGAGGCACCGTCATCATCGCGTCCGCCACATCGGCGGCCAGCGGGCGATTCCACATGACCGCCATCCGGTCCAGCATCCCGGCTCGCAGGGTTACCTCGTCCTCACGTGTCTCATCCACGCGTCGAGGCTATGGCCCTCGCCAGCCCCCGGCACCGACCCAGGAGAGTTTGGAACGCAGGTGCTACCAGGATGCGACATCCATGGGCCGCTCAGCCTCGGCCGAGCGCGACCTCGGCGACTGTCTCCCACTCATACATCTGGTTGTCGCGGTTGAGGCGAATGAGCTGTGCGCCCTTGATCGGAACAGTGACCGGCTCGATGTCGCGCAGCGGCGCCACTCGTTCTCTCAAGGGGCCGGTCAGGACGTCGGCGTTGCTGTAGGCGATCGAGACGTGCGGGTGGAACTCGGCGTGCTCGGGAACCTCGTCCCAGACCTCGGCGATGCCTGACCGGATGCCGTCGCGCACAGCATTCACAGCGTCCCAGGGCCGCACCAGCAGACCGGTCGCTTCGTCGTCTGCCTGAATCGGACCGAGCGTCAGCTCAAATGCGGAGACCGCCGCCAGGCGCTCGGCTGCGGCGCGGGTGATGGCCTCAACATCGTCGTCGGAGACCTCATCGGTAAAGCCAAGTCCCTGCATCGTCAGGTGCAGCCACCGCTCTGGGATCAGATCCAAACCCTCAACGCCCGCCAGCCCTTCCTGCAGCCGGCCGACGAGCTCGTGCAGCGGTGCGGCCGTGGGGTCGTCGAATGTGAGGTGCCAGGTGTAGAACGAGCGGCCGACGGACCAGCCGGGGCGCCACCACCAGTGGTTGACCAGCCGTTCCAGCCGGCCGAACTCTTCCCAGCGAGCAGTGAAGCTGTCCAGCTCAGGTGTCGGCATGCACGCCCTCCTCGGTGGTGTGTCCAGCGACGAGGTCGCGGACGTCGCGGATCGCGGGCAGAGCCTCCCATGACGCAGCCGCCTGGACGAACTCTGCCACGCGCTGCTGCACAGGAAACGAACCGGACCCGCCAATCCGATAGGCGTCAGCGACCAGGCTCGCAGCACGTTCCACGTCGCCACCAGCCGGGTCAAGGAGTGCGGTAGCAACGTCGAGCCGCGTCATCGCCTGCGGTCCGGTGAAACCTTCGGTGTCGAATGTGTCCAGGGCTAGATTCGCGTACTGCTCGACGCGGCCTGCGTCTCCGAGCGCGAGATATGCGGTCGCGGCGTTGCCAGCGGCGCGGGGTTCGCAGTAGACGGTCGGGGTCAGGCTCGCCGTGAGCGGGGTTTCGGGGTCGGGATGCTCAGTGCGGATGGCCCAGGCGTTCCCGACGGCGTGGTCGACACCGACCTTGTCACCCATCCGCGCCAGCGCTCTGGCGCGTCCGTTGACGAACAGCCGGACCGCGTGCGGCCCGCGGGGAGCGCGAGCGAGACCGTCGTCTGCCAGCACGAGTGCCTCGCGGTAGTGGCCCGCGTAGTACTCGACGAGGCTCTGCGCGGCACGCGCCCAGGCCATCAGGTCGGGGTCTGCGGTGGCCTCGGCGAGGTCGAAGGCCTCCGCGGCATACGCCCGGGCTGAGGGAAGGTGTCCCTGGTCGAGGCTGAGTGCGGCCTGCGCACCTGACAAGTTCGCGGCGACAGCAAACAGGCGCGCGGCGGTGGCCGGTCGGTGTGGGGACCTCAGCAACGGGTGGAGGTGGGAACGCAGGTCACGTGCTTTGGCTTGGAGGTCAGTTGCCGGGACACGTTCGTCTTGCTCGATGATCCACTCGACGGCGGGCCGCAGGTAGTCGATCTTCCTTGAGCCCACGTCCAGCGAGGCCAGCCAGGATCGCCGTTCGGCAACGTCTAGCAACTCGTCGTCATCGAGCGGATAGAGAGCGTTCGTCGGGATACCGGGCGTCGGTGCGTGATCTGAGGTGGTCTGAGCACCGCGGAATGCCGGGGTCAGGAGCTTGGCGAGGTCGTCGAGGCTGACGGAGAGTGCATTGGCGAGTGCAGGCCGTACCCATGCGAGCGGCTCGACTTCGCCCAACTCCCAGCGGGTGATCGTCGTGCGCGCGACTCCGAGGCGCTCGGCGAGCGCTTCCTGGCTCAGTCCCTGCAGTCGGCGGCGCTCGGCCAGCCCGGTCCGTGGAGTGCGCACGAGGTTTCCCTCCCGATCGTGCAGCCTTCGACCTGGATCCCGATGGTACCGGGGGCCGAGGCTCGCGACGGGGAACCGGTTTGAGGCATGGCGCTGGCCGGGATCGTCAGGGGAAACGGTCCCGGCCAGCGGTCCGCCCGACGGTGGACGGACTCACATCCGGATCGGAGGTATCCGGACGTGAGTTCATCGCGGCCAGATCGGCAGCTCGAACAGCGCTGGCCCGTTCTCGGGCTCAGTTCGGGTCCAGCGGGCGCGCAGCCCCAAGTCCGTCGTCGAGTACGCGAGGCCCGCCTGGTCTGCCGCGTCCGTGAGGGCCAACATCGTGACGCCCATCGCTCCGGGGATCGGGGCATGACGGAGCCAGGCACGGGCGACGGCTGTGTGGACCTCTGCCCCGACGAGATCCGCACCCGGTCCGTGCCAGACCCGCAGCTTGGTCACGCCCGGTGCCGACTCCACTGCGACGGCGAGCTGCGCAGCGAGGTCGGAAAGGCCTGTCGTGTCGATGGGCGGCAGAAGTGAGTCGAGTGCCGTCGCGACGCCGTGCTCGTCGATGGTGCCGGTGACCTCGTCAGCCACACCCTGCACAACGGGCGGCGCGTGGCCCATGCTGATCCCGCGTCCAGCCCAGGCCAGAGCTTCGAGGTCGTTCTCGGAGTCCCCAACGGCCACCGTCGCCCCGGGCGAGATATCAAGCTTCTCGCGCAGGACTTCGAGTGCACTCGCCTTCGTGACACCCGGGCCGGTCACGTCCAGCCACGACGAACCAGCCCGGGTGACGGTAGCGCCCGTCTCACGCAGCAGGTCGAGTTGCCTCGCGACGCCGGGTGCGGCCACCGCAACGCGGGTGGCAGGACTGGAGCACAGGTCGGCGACGGAGGCGGTCTTCTGCTCGCCATTGACCTGGCCCGGCGCGAACGGCTCGTTCACGCGCCAGCCCCAACCCGGCTCCTCGACCGCGACTCGCGCAGCAGGTTCCAATTCCAGGACACGACGGATCACGGCCGTCGCGTCGAACAGCTCGGTGCGCACGAACCGGTACCCGCCCGGAGCCTCCACATCGAGGCGGACCGTCATTGCACCGTTCGAGCACACGACGTACCCATCGGTCAGGCCCAGACGATCTGCGACTGGCAGCACGCCCGCGAGAGACCTTCCGGTCGCGAGAACGATCTGAGGCCCCGCCGCGCGTGCCAACGCGATCGAACGATGAACAGTGGCGGCGATGGTGCCGTCGGACGACATGATCGTCCCATCGACATCAAGCGCCACGAGCATCCCGCGCACGACGCCGCTCATGACCGGCTCCCGAGGCCAGCCAGGACGTGGCCGTGGCGGGTGGTCGGGTGCGGGTCGCCCAGCAGGACGCACCGCATCCCGTCCTGCTCCAGCTCGTACGCCAACCGGGTGTACGCCTCAGCCAGCCGCGCCTCCGCTGGGACCACCACGACGTCGGCCCCGTGGGTGCGGGCGGCGTCGGTGACCTGGCTGATCGTGAGGCCGTCACGCGTGTCGTCCAGGATCTCCACCAAGGCCAGCCCTTCCGCCGACACGTAGGCAGTCACCTCGCGGCGCTGACGTTCGACCTCTGCCGTGTCCCGTGCGGCGACGTAGCCCAGCGCGACCGGACGCGGCCCGGTCATCGGACTGCCCCCGCCAGCGAGCGGACATGGCACTCCAGCCCGGCAACCGTCCCGGACCAGTCCGCCACAGTCGGGGTCGCCAAGTGCTGGACGAGGCCCTCGGTCAGGCCGAGCTCACGAGCGATCAGCGCACCGTCGGACAACCGGGATGGTTCGATCCGCACCGATCCTTGCAGGATCGTCAGGCCGGCGACGCGCTCTTCGCCGAGCGCGTCCAGGGTCTCGATGAGGGCGACGAACATGCCGTGCAACTCGCCTGCTGGGGGTCTGCTCTGGGCCTGCATGGCTCACGCTCCGGGTCTGGTCCGAGCCCGCTGGAACACGGACTCTCCTACCTTTCCCATCGAACCCAACGCACTAACCCGTCAGTAGCGCACTAGGGACGCGGTCACGACGCACCCTTGCCGCACCAGTAGGCGCTGCGAGTTGGTGCGCGCATCTGACCTGCACTGATATGTGCGCACACCTTGGTGTGCGCACGACTTGGTGTGCGCAGAGTGCGCGCTCGTTCGTCATCCTCGACGTATGGATGTGGATCCGCGCGCAGACGGCACGCTGGAGGCCGGCGACTGGAGTCCGCTGGCCAAGCTGCGGGGCCATGCCCACGAGTTGGGGGACATGCGTTCACCCTGTTCGCCACCATGTCCCCCACGTGGAACGTGCCTGCGGGAGCTGCGTGGGGGACGTCGACGAGTACCTCGACAGGTACAGGTGACGTGCACAATCGCGAGCATGGGGCAGGTAGGTGCAGGTGTATGCGGGCTAACTCGGACATGCGCGGTGGTGGCAAATTGCCACCACCGCGCCACCTGCCCGTTCGCAACGACGTGCCGCGCGGTCAGAGCTGGGCTGCCGCCAGCCTCGGGGCTAATCCGGACATCCGCGGTGGTGCCAATTTGGCACCACCGCGTGACCTGGGGCTCTACCGAACCACCGACGCGCCACTGGGCCGTTCCGGGCCTGGAGAACGAACCGGACAACAATGGTTCTGCCAAATTGGCAGAACCATACGACCTGGGCAGACGCTCCGAGCCCCTTCGCCCTCGACTGACCCGCGAGAGACAAACCGGAAAAGTACGGTCCCGCCAAATTGGCGGGACCGTACGAACTGCGCAAACGCTCCGGCGTCAATCGCGCGTCACGCAGACGGGTCCTACACCGCCCTTGGCGCGAGCGACTCCAGGATCTCGGCTGTCGCCTCGTTCACGGCATCAGCCCGGGCGATGTAGTGCTTCTTGGTGATCACGGTCGAGGTGTGACCGAGCATCTCGGCCGCAAGCTCCGCGCCTGCTTCCTTTTCGAGCGTGGTGGCGACGGTCCGGCGGAACGCGTGAGGCGTCACCCGGTCGAGCCCTGCCTCTTTGAGCGCGGCTCGCAATGTGCGCCGCACATTGTTCGGCGACAGTGGGGTGCCGTTGCGAGAGAAAAAGATCAACTGCTCGGGGTCAGCGGGTATCTCGGCGAGCCGCTTGCGAATGACGTCCGCCGTGAAGCCCGGCACCGTCACCTTCCGGCTCGACTCCGAAGTCTTCGGATGGTCCTGCCGGAACTGCGGCCGGTTCATCGGCGTGATGATCGTCCCGTCCAGATGAACGGTCATTCGCTTGCCCGTGTCGTCGATGTCGCGCCGACGGATCGCGAGTGCTTCGCCGATGCGGCCGGACGTGCCGATCATGACCTCGATGACGGCCTCGACCTGGCCGTCAGGCTTGGGCCCCGGACGCTCGGCAGCTGACCATGCCCGGACGGCTGCTCGTACCGCCTCGAGCTCCTCGATCGTCAGTGCATCGACCGTCTTCTTGGGCTTCCGAAGCCGCTGCACACTGCGAACCGGGTTGCGCTCGATCGCCTCGTACCGGACTGCGAGTCCCAGGGCGAGGTTGAGCACGACCTTGGCGTGCTGAGCCTTGGACAGGCTCTCCTTCGCCAGCTTCTTGAGGAAGCGGTCGACCATCATGATCGAGATCTCACGCAGCGTGTAGTCCTTGAAGGCAGGCAGGACCAACGTGCGCATGTCGCGGGCGTACAGCTCACGGGTGCTGAAGGCCAGCTCCTGGAGGTCCAGGTCTTCGAGCCAGATCTCGACCAGGCGCTTGAACGTGCTGTCGCCGCTCAGATCTGTCGAGCCGGATGCGATGCGGCTGCGTCGGGCCAGTACCGCCTTGAGGTTGTGCTCGGCCTGCTTGCGGGTGCTGCCGGTGGCCTGGACCGGGCGCAACCGGCCGTCGTAGTCGCGGAACCGCGTGTGGGCGGTCACCGTCGTGGTCGTCTCGGAAGCGAAGCTGATCTGACCGAACGTGCCGATCGGGGTGCGAGGGCGGGCCATCACCGCTCACCGCCTTCGGCGGCGCCCCGGCCGGGCGCGATCTCCCGGCGTCCGGCGAGCCATGCCTGGACGTCCGAGGCGTAGAACTTCACGTGCTTGCCCAGGAGCACACCGCGAGGGCCCCTGCCCGCGGTGCGCCAGGCGTAGATCGTGCGTACCGGCAGACCGAGATAGTCCGCGAGCTCGTCGATACTCAGGAGCGGGTCCAGCCCCCGCTCGGGCGTCTGCTGTGTCTCCATGACTCTCAGGTGCGCGCGGAGCACCTGGAGAACGGGCAAGGACCGGAGGCGACCGTCACGCTCTGCGAACCGTGTCGCAGGACGGGTCTCCAGGACACCAAAGTGTCGGGTTTTTGTCGGGGAGTTCAAATCTCGGGTCCGTTCTGTCCTGGCGAACCAGAGGCTCACCAGGACAGATGTGTCGGGGTGACAGGATTTGAACCTGCGACCCTCTGCTCCCAAAGCAGATGCGCTACCAAGCTGCGCTACACCCCGTGGGTCCGCGTCGGCCCGAGGTCTCCGGGCCGGACCGGGAGACTCCCGGTAGGACGCCCCGAGTGTATCCGATCGGCACGTCCGGCGGCCTGGTGTTTCCGGGCCGCGAGCAGCGAAGTAATCCTTTGAACTTCCCTCGGCACCCCTGCCATGGTCGATACGACACCACACGTATCGGGAGGGACCGAGCATGCTCCGGCAGCGGACGGCGACGCTCACCCTCCCGCGGGTCCTCGGGCTCACGCTCGCGATCGCGGCCGCGCTCACGGTGGGCCTCGGGGCCTGCGCCGGGAACGGCGCCGTCCCGCCGCCGGAGGGCACGCCGCGCTCGATCGTCGTCGAGAGCTTTCCCGCCGAGTCGGCCGACGAGTCGCCGCCGGGGCCGCCCGTCGAGGGCATGACCAACGCGATCGTCGACGCCACGGTCCGGCCCGCGCGCCTCACCGTGACGATGTGGGGCACCCCCGGCTGCATGCCCTATCCCGTGGCGGTCGTCTGGTACGACCCCTGGACGGTGCACGTCACGACCGAGCCCAGCGACGAGACCCGGTGCACCGCCGAGCACCTGGCGGTGAGCCAGGTCGTGGTCCTGCCGGTGGACCACCCCGCCGACGAGGTGCGGGCCGTCCGGGTCGACGACGCCTCGGTCGCCTTCGCGTTCCGGCAGTAGCCGCTCCCACCAGCCGTGCCGGCACTAGCCCGCGCGCAGCGCGGGGCGCCCGTCCGTCCAGACGATCTCGACGCCCGCCAGCAGGTTGGTGCGCCCGCTGGTGTCGTTGCCCTGGAAGAACAGGTAGGTGCGGCCGTCGTCGTCGGTCAGGACCCCGGGGTGCCCGCTCTCCGACGAGTTCCAGGTGCCCGGCGCGCCGTTCGGGAGGAACGGCTCGGTGACGCCGCGCGTCCACGTGACGCCGTCCTCGCTGGTGGCCCAGCCGATCTGCTGCGGCTTGTTGTTGTACGCGCCCGCGTAGAACATGACCAGCGGGCCGCTCGGGTCGCCGCCCGCCCGGACGAAGGCCGGCGCCTCGATGCACTCGCCCTCCCAGTCGAGCTCGGGCCGCAGCGCCGGGGCGTCCAGGCTCAGGTCGCGCCAGGCGTCCTTGCCGAATCCGCTGTCGAGCGACGCCTCCGCCACCCCCACGATCTGCTCCCGCATCTCCGGGTCACGGGTGGCGTAGGCCAGCAGCAGCCGGTCGCCGTCGACGATCACGTCGGCATCGATCGCGCGGCCGCAGTTCCATTCGCCCTGCGGCCGGAACACCGGGTTGGTCGCATTGCGCTCGAACGTCACGCCGTCGGTCGACGTGGCGTGGCAGATCGAGTCCCGCGGCCCGGTGCCGTAGCTCTGGTAGAAGAGGTGCAGCACGTTCCCGATGACGACGGCGCCGGGCGCGGCCAGACCCTGGGCGTCGTAGTCGCCGCCCGGGCCCAGCCGTCCCACCAGCTCCCACGAGCGCAGGTCGTGGCTCTCGGCGATGCCGACGCACAGGTCCCGCTCCGTGCCGGGCTCCGTGGGCGGCAACGTGAAGTACATGAGGTAGCAGCCCTGGAACCGCACGACCGACGGGTCCTTGGCCCACAGGCTGCCGTCCGCGCGGGCCACGGCCCACGGTTCTCCGAGCAGTGGGGCTGACCCCACGACCGGCCCGCCCCTGGCCGCACCGGGTGAGGTCGAGGTCGACGACTGCGTCATGGCGATAGCTCTCCTGAGGCTCGGCATCCCGGACCGTCCCGGGTCCGGGCGGAATTTACAGCGCTGGAATTCTCGAGACAAGGTCGTCGAGGCGCGGCCCGCCGAGCTCAGCACTGGGGCACCTCCCGGCACCTCCCCTTTGAGGCCCGGGTTTCTTGTCTTTGCGGGTTCCGAAAAACGAGAAACCCGGGCCTCAAAGAGGAGGGGGCCGACGACGCCGCCGCCCGCCCCTACCCGTCCCCGAGCGTCGACGCGCGCGCCACCAGCCGCGGCGCCAGCCGCTCCACGCCGCGCGCCGGCTCCCCCTCGATCGCCGCGATCAGCAGTTCCGCCGCGCGCTGACCGAGCCGTTCGAGCTGCATGTCCACCGTGGTCAGGGGCGGGCGGCTGGCCAGCGACATGACCTCCCAGTCGTCGTATCCGGTCACCGCGACGTCGTCGGGCACGCGCACCCCGAGCTCCCGCAGCCGGTCGCACCCGCCCCGCGCGAGCTGGTCGGACGCGAACACGATCGCGTCCACGGGCAACCCGTCGTCCGACCCACCACGGCCCGACCCGCCGGAGCCGACCGAACGCCCCGCCCCGCCCAGGACCAGGTCGACGGCGCGCCGGCCCCACTGCTCCGACCAGTCGCCGTACAACGGCGAGCCCACCAGCTCCAGGCCGCGCGCCGTCAGCTCCGTCGCCAGCGTCTCGTACCGCACCAGCGACGCCGCCTGCTCGGCGCGCCCGCCCACGTACGCGATCCGACGCCGCCCGAGCCCGGCCAGGTGCTCGACGAGCAGCCGCATGCCGAGCGCGTCGTCGGGCACCACGGAGGCGTCCTCGGGGTCGGACGACGGCGCGAACGCGTAGACCACCGGCATCGGCACCCGGATTGGCTCGCGCGGCTCGGTGGTGCGGCCGGTCACGATGATCCCGTCGACCCGCCGGGCCACGAGCGCGCGCACGTGGTGCTGCTCGCGCACCGGGTCGTGGCGGGCCGTCGCCAGCAGCGCCGACAGCTCCCCGCCCACCAGCGCGTTCTCCGCGCCGAGCACCACCGGCAGCGAGAACCGGCCGGCCGAGTCGGTGCTCAGCAGGCCCACCGTGAAGCTGCGCCGCGCCGACAGCGAGCGCGCGGTCGCGTCGGGCACGAAGCCGAGCCGCTCGGCCGCCTCCCGCACCCGCGCGCGGGTGCTCTCCCGCAGCGAGCCGGTGTCGTTGAGCGCCTTGGACACCGTGCTCGGCGAGACGCCCGCGAGCGCCGCGACGTCCGTGATCCGTACGACCGCTCCCCGGTCCATCCGCACCGCCCCTTCTCCGAACGATTTTCCTTCCGCATTTTCCGCCGAACCCGGCGGACATCAGCGGAACGCAGCGTCATCGTACCTCCCCTCCCAGATCAGAGCCCAGTTTTCGGCGAGTTTCGCCCAGACCTTTGACGCCGCCAACGCCGGTCCCTACGATCAGGAAATCGGATTCCTAATTTCCGTCCCGGAGGAGAGCATCGATGACGACCCCGACGCCCAGCCGTACGACGAGCGGACCGGCCGCCCCCACGAGCGATGCCCGGGTGCTGCTGCGGCCCCTCGCTCCCGGACATGTCACCGTGGACGGCGGGCTGTGGCGCCGCACCGCCGACGTCAACCGTGCGGCCGCCATCCCGGGCGGGCTGGAGCAGCTCGCCAAGGCCGGCAACCTGCGCAACCTGGAGATCGCCGCGGGTGTGGCGGACGGCGAGGCGATCGGCCCGATCTTCGCCGACTCGGACGTGCACAAGTGGCTGGAGGCCGCCGCCTGGGAGTACGCCCGTGAGCCCGACGAGCAGCTCCTGGCCGACCAGCTCCACGTCACGAGCCTGCTCGCCGCGGCCCAGGCCGACGACGGCTATCTCGACTCCGTGCCGGCCCTGCGGAACGTGCCGCGCTACAGCGACCTGCCGTGGAGCCACGAGCTGTACTGCGCCGGGCACCTGTTCCAGGCCGCCGTCGCGCAGGTGCGCGGCACCGGCCACCGCGAGCTGCTCGACGTCGCGATCAAGCTCGCCGACCACCTCGTGGCCACGTTCGGCGACGGCCCGGACCAGCTCCGCGAGGTCGACGGCCACCCGGTGATCGAGATGGCCCTGGTCGAGCTCTACCGCGAGACCGGCATGCGCGCCTACCTAGACCTGGCGAGCTGGTTCGTCGAGGCCCGCGGCACCGGCATCATCGAGGCGCACGGCAAGCAGCCCACTTACTTCTCCGACCGGGTCAAGGTCCGCGAGGCCACCACGGTGGAGGGCCACGCCGTCCGCGCCGTCTACCTGGGCGCCGGCGCGGCCGACGTCGCCATCGAGACCGGCGACGCCGAGCTGCTCGCCGCCCTCGACACCCAGTACCGCGCCATGGAGCGCGGCAAGCAGTACCTGACCGGCGGCCTCGGCGCGCGCTGGGAGGGCGAGGCGTTCGGCGACCCGTACGAGCTGCCGACCGACCGCGGGTACGCCGAGACCTGCGCGGCGATCGGCGGCGTGCAGTGGGCGTGGCGCATGCTGCTCGCGACGGGCGAGGCCCGCTACGCCGACCAGATCGAGCGCATGCTGCTCAACGGTTTCCTCGCGGGCGTCTCCCTGAGCGGCACCGAGTACTTCTACGTGAACCCGCTGCAGCTCCGCAGCGACGCGCACGCCGAGGAGGACCGCAGCCCCGCGCACGGCCGCCGCGGCTGGTTCGACTGCGCGTGCTGCCCGCCCAACATCATGCGCACCGTCTCCAGCTTCACCGGTTACGTGGCGACGGCGGACGGCCCGGGCCTCCAGCTCCACCAGTACGCGCCGGGCACCGTCACCGTCCCGCTCGACGGCGGCACGCTGCGCCTGCGCGTCGAGACCCGCTACCCGGACGAGGGCAGCATCGCGCTGCACGTCGAGGAGGCGCCCGACGGCGAGGTGTCCCTCGCCCTGCGCGTCCCCGCCTGGGCCGACGGCGCCACGCTCGACGGCGCCCCCGTGACCGCCGGCACCTACGCCCGCGTGACCCGCCGGTTCGCCGCGGGCGACACGGTGCTGCTCGACCTGCCGATGACGCCCCGGCTCACCACGGCCGACCCCCGGGTGGACGCCGTGCGCGGCGCCGTCGCCATCGAGCGCGGGCCCCTGGTCTACGCCCTGGAGCAGCCCGACCAGGAGGCCGGCACCGTGGTCGACGACCTGCGGATCGACGTCGCCGGCGCGCTGTCCGACGAGTTCCGCCCGGAGCTCCTGGGCGGCGTGACGGTGGTCCGCGCGAGCGGCGCCGTCGTCCCTGGGCCGGACGTCGACGCGACGTCGCCGTACGGACCGGCTCCGGCGGCGTCGGCGACGTCGTCCGACCCCGTGCGCGACGTGACCCTGACCGCGATCCCCTACTACGCGTGGGCCAACCGCGGCCCGCAGCCGATGCGGGTCTGGGTCCCGACCCGCTGACCCCACGTCCCAGGGGGCCGGGCCGGTCCCGGCCCCCTGGGCAGACACGACCCGAGTACGTCTCACCCTGCGTAACGATGCGTAAGGAAGGAGAGCGATGGAGCTCACCAGACGCCAGCTGCTCACGCTGGCCGGTTCGGCGACGGTCGCCGCCGCGCTGGCCGGCTGCGGCGGCACGCTGCGGCCGCCGGACGTCGAGGCCGCGGGCTTCGGCGAGAACGCCACGGGCACGCTCAACCTGTGGTGCCGGTCCGACACCGTCAACGGCACCCAGGCCGTCGTCGACGCGTTCCACAAGGCCCAGAACCGGATCCGCGTGCGGGTCACGCCCATCCAGAACGGGCAGTACGTGACCAAGCTCGCCACGGCGATCCGTGGCGGACGGGTGCCCGACGTCATCGACATCGACGACATCTACTCGACCCTGTTCGCCTACCGCGGCGCGTTCACCGATCTGACGCCGCTCATCGAGGACCTGGGCATCGGCGACGCGCTGAGCCCGGGACACCTCGCCCTCAGCACCAAGGACGGGCGGAACTACGGCCTGCCGTTCATCGGCGACTTCTCGGTGCTGTTCTGCAACACCGAGCTGTTCGAGCGCGCGGGCCTGTCCGTGGAGGAGCACACCCGCGACTTCGACGGCATCCTGGAGGCCGCCCGCGCGATCACCGCGCTCGACGACGACCTCTACGGCTGGTCGTTCCCCGGCAACTCCTCGGGCGCGCTCGGCTTCACCGTCCAGCCGCACGTCTGGGCGACCGACCGCGACCTCATCACGGGCGACGTCGGCGACCAGCGCGGCGACGTCGTCGGCAACGACGCGCTGCGCCGCACGCTGGAGCTCGAACACACGCTGTGGGCGGAGCAGCTCGTGCCGCCAGGCAGCTTCTCCGACGACGCGTCGCGCTGGTCCGCCGACTACGTCGCCGGCCGGCTCGGCATGTTCCCCGCGGGGTTCGGCGTCGTGGTGCCCAACGCCGACCAGGCGCTGCTGGACCGCACCCAGGTGGTGCTGCTGCCCGGGCCCGACGGCGGCCGCGCCTTCTTCGACGGCGGGGACAACCTCTGCATGCTCAACGGCGCGAAGAACCCCTCGGCGGCCTGGGAGTTCATGAAGTTCGCCGTGGCCGTGGAGCAGCAGACCCGGATGCCGGAGGGCTTCTACTCCCCCGTGCGGTCCGACGTCGTCACGCCGGAGTTCGCGCGGGAGAACCCGTTCGTGCTGCCGCCGCTGGAGTCCCTCGACCGGGGCTACGCCCCGACCACGCTCGCCTACAACCTGATCTACAACCAGCAGGACGGACCGTGGCTGCGCATGTTCCGTTCCGCCGTCTTCGACGGGGAGGTCGATGCCGCCATGCAGGAGGCCCAGACCACGTACGACCGCATCCTGCGGCAGGCGCAGGCATGAGCGCGCGCAGGTACGGGACCCTCACGCACCCGAGCCGCACCGGGCTCGCGCTCGTCACGCCGGCGGTCGCGCTGGTGGTGGTGTTCGTGTTCGTGCCGCTGGTCGTGGCGGTCTACATCTCGCTGACCAACTTCCCGCTGATCGGGCCGTACCGGTTCACCGGGCTCGACAACTACGCCCTGGTGCTCACCGACCCGACGTTCTGGAGTGCGCTGGGCTACACGCTGATCTACACGGCGATCGTCACGCTGCCCATCTTGCTGCTCGGGTACGGACTGGCGGTGCTGGTGCGGTCCAACCGGCGGGGCGCCACGCTGCTGCGCACCATCTTCTTCGTCCCGTTCGTGATCGGGCTGACGACGCTCAGCTTCCTCATGCTGCTGGAGGCGCAGCCGAACAGCGGCCTGGTCAACGTAGTGCTCAAGGCGCTCGGGATCACGGACGGGACGACGGCGTGGCTCGTCGACGGGCCGCTCGCGACCGGGCTGCTGTGCGTCATGGTGGTCTGGGGCGTGTCCGGGCTGACGATGGTGCTGCTCATGTCCGGCATGCAGGGCATCCCGCGCGAGGTCTACGAGTCGGCGGAGATCGACGGCGCCTCGTGGTGGCAGCGGGAGCTGCAGATCACGGTGCCGATGCTGCGCCGGACCATCGCGATGACCGTGATCCTGTCGGTCATCGGCTCGTTCCTCGCGTTCACGCAGTTCTACATCCTGACCCAGGGCGGGCCGGGATCCGAGACCACGACGATCGTCATGGCCATCTACCGCCGCGCGTTCGTCCAGCTCCAGCTCGGCGCGGCGACCGCCATGTCGCTCGTGCTGGTCGTCATCACCGGTCTGGTCACCGCGGCCCAGTTCTGGCTGCTGCGGGAGAGGAGCTGACATGGCTACCGTCACTTCTGCTGCGCCCGTGGGCGCGCGTGCTGCGCGGCGTCCTTCTGGTGCTGCACCTGTCGCGCGCCCGCCCGGGCCCGAGCGGGACACCCGGGTCAAACGGACGCTCTACCTGGTGGGCGGCACGCTGGCCGCGCTGGTCTTCCTGGTGCCGCTCGTCGTCGCGTTCGTGCGGGCCGGACAGCCGGGCGACGTGATCGTGGCCGCTCCCGACGGCCGGTTCTTCGACCTGTCCTGGGTCAACTTCCAGGCCGTGATCGACCAGCCGGAGGTCTGGCGCGGCATCCTCAACTCGGCGATCGTCTCCGTGTCGACGGCGGTGCTGACCGCGGTGCTGGCGACACTCGCCGGGTACGGCTTCGCGCGGTTCCCGTTCCGGGGCCGGACGGTGCTGTTCGGGCTGGTGCTCGTCACGCTGATGATCCCGTTCCAGGCCATCCTCACCCCGCTCTACCTGCAGATGAACGTCATGGGGCTCACGGACAGCCTGTTGGGCCTGGTGCTGTTCTACACGACGGTGAACCTGCCGTTCGGCATCTTCGTCATGCGCAACACGTTCGCGGCCGTGCCGACGGAGCTGGAGGACTCGGCGCACGTCGACGGCGCTGGGACCCTGCGGATCCTCGTGTCGGTGCTGCGGCCGCTCGTGGTCCCGGGGACCGCGACCGCCGCCTTGTACGCGTTCCTCGCGTCGTGGACGGAGTTCCTCGGGGCGCTGACGTTCCTGACCGACTCCAGCCTGTACACGCTGCCCGTGTCGCTCGTGAACCTGCAGCAGGGAGCGTACGGGCAGGTCAACTTCGGTGTGCTGGCGGCGGGGTCGGTCATCGCGATGATCCCCTGCGTGATCCTGTACGTGGCGCTGCAGCGGTACTACGTGGCGGGGCTGGCGTCGGGGTCGGTCAAGGGGTGAGGACGGCGGCGCGGTGCTCAGCGGGCCTGGGTACCGCGCCGCGCGCCCGCCGCGCGTTCTTGCGCCGCGCGCCCCACAGCACGCCGGCGATCACGAGCGCCGCGCCCACCGCCGTCCACATCCCGATCTGCTCGCCGAGCAGCACCGCGGACGCGCTCAGCCCCACCACGGGCACCAGCATCGAGAACGGCGCGACGACGCCGGCGGGGTGCCGCGCCATGAGCCACGTCCAGATGCCGGAGCCGGCCAGCGTGCCGATCAGCACGGTGTAGGCGAGCCCCAGGAGCGCGGGGACCAGTGCTGGTCCGGGGACGAAGGACTGCGCGATGGCGTCGGGACCCTCGATGACCAGCGACAACGCCAGCATGGGCACGGGCGGCACCACGGACATCCACAGAGTCAGGTGCAGCGGGTTGGGCGCCTTGGCCCGCGCGCTGGACACGTTGCCGATCGCCCAGCCGAAGCCGCCGGCCAGCACCAGCAGGAACGGCGCGAACGCCGCGGCCTGCGCCTGGGACCAGCCGACGACGGCGAGCCCGAGGGTCGCGACCGAGAGCCCCACGACCTGCCGGGCGGACACGCGGTCGCGGAACACGACAGCGCCGAGCAGCACCGTGAACGGCGCCGACGACTGCAGCACCAGCGACGCGAGCCCCGTCGGCATGCCGACCGCCATGCCCCAGTAGAGGAACAGGAACTGCAGGGTGCCGAACCCGATGCCGTAGCCCAGCAGCCACCGCAGCGGCACCTTCGGGCGCGGCACCAGCAGGATGGTGGGGATGGCGATGACCGCGAACCGCAGCGCCGCGAGCAGGAACGGCGGGAACTGCTCCAGGGACGCGTGGATCGCGATGAAGTTGAGTCCCCACATGACCGCGACGGACACGGCGAGCAGGCGGTGGGAGATCGGCATGCCCCGAGCCTCGCGCCCGCGGCTCTGAAGGACAAGCGAAATGTTCTACGCGTCCTTGTAGGCTGGCTACATGAATGACCTCTCCCGCGTCGACCCGCGTCACCTCGACCTGCTGCGCGAGCTCGCCGACCGCGGGACCGTCACGGCCGTGGCCAGGGCGACCCACCGGACGCCGTCCGCGGTGTCGCAGCAGCTGCGCACAGCCCAGCGCGAGCTGCGCGGCGTCCCGCTCGTCGAGCCGCACGGTCGCGGCCTGCGCCTCACAGAGGCGGGCCGCCTCCTGGCCGACGGCGGTCGTGAGCTCTCCCGGACCGTCGCCCAGGTGCAGGCGCGGTGGGACGAGTTCGTGGGCTCGCCGTCGGGCACGGTGCGGGTGGCGACGCTGCCGAGCGCGGCGACGGTGCTGCTCCCGGGTGTGCTGGACCGGCTTGCTTCGACGGACGTCTCGCTCGAGTGCAGCGACATGGACATCGCGGAGTCGGAGTACTCGGGGATGGTCGCGGACCACGACATCGTCATCGGGCACAGCTTCACCGGCCCCGTGCCGGCGGGTGCCGAGCATCTGGTGACGGCGGCGCTGCTGCGCGAGCCTCTGGACATCGCGCTGCGTGCGGGCCACCCGCTTGCCGCGAAGTCGCGGGTGACGGCGCAGGACTTGGTGGAGTACGAGTGGTACGGCGTGCCGCTCGGGTACCCGTTCGACGGGCTGCGCATCGCCGTCGAGACGGCGGCGGGCCGGCCCGTCCGTGTGGCGCAGCGGCTGCGGGACAACCGGCTGATCGAGGCGCTGGTCGCGGCGAGCGACCGGGTGGGGGTGCTGCCTCGGTACTCGACGGCGCCCGGGGCTGGGCTGGTGCTGCGGCCGGTGCACGGGATGGACGCGGCGCGGTGGATCGTGGCGATCCTGCGGGCGGATCATGCGGAGCGGCTGGCGGTGCGGACGGTGCTGGAGGCGTTCCGGGCGGTGGGGACTGAGGTCGGTGACGTGTGACATCCTGCGTGGATGTCAGCACGAGAGGTGATGGAGCGGCTCGCGGACGTGATCGACAGGCACCGGTGGGACGACCTGCCGAGCCTGCTCGGCCCGGGCTTCACCTGTCACTACGTGCACACCGGCGAGGCGTACGGTGCCGATGCGTGGGTGCGGCTCAATGCGGAGTACCCGGGCTTCCAGAACTTCCGGCTCGAGGACTGCGTGGCCGACGGCGACCGCGCTGCCGGGCGTGCGCACGTGACCGGCCTGGCCGACGGCGTGGTGCAGCACTTCGAGGTGGCGACGTTCATCACGGTGCGCGACGGGGTCATCGTGGAGATGACGGAGGTGTGGACCGACGTCGGGCAGGAGGCGCCGGAGGGGACGCGGCCTTCTTGAGGCGCGTGGCTTCCTCGGCTTCCCTGCGGTGGGCCGGCTTCGTGGCTGTCGCTCGCTGTCCGACGGCGGCACGCCGCGCGGACGGAGCCGCTGACAGGGCGCGAGGTTTGCTAAGGTAACGCCCGCACCGTGCTTCGAGCGCGGGCTTGCGGGCGTAGCTCAATGGTAGAGCCTTAGTCTTCCAAACTAATTACGCGGGTTCGATTCCCGTCGCCCGCTCAGAGTGCGGAAGCCCAGGTCAGAGAGTGTTTCTGACCTGGGCTTCGTGCATTCTGGAGGGCTGGAAGCGGCGCCGAGTGGCCCTTATTGACTCCGCAGGAGTCTCACAACGGGAGGACGCGGCCGCTCTGCGTCGGTATGTCAGTCAGCGATTGTGATCCCGAGTTCATCGGCCAGGACGAGCGAGAGATCCGCGAGCTGATACCGGTCGATCACGACCCGCTTGAGGTTGACCGCCCCGCTGATGACAGACAAGTTGTTGCCCCGAAGATCCGCACCCCGGTACGTGCCCGCCTGGAACGACGTGGCACGCAAAACACAGTCCTCGAATGCGACGCCGGACAGGTCACACCCATCCAGCTCGGTCTCGATCAGCGAGCAGCCGACAAACACAACCGGTCCCTTGGCTGTGACACCGCTCAGTGTCGCGTAGTCGATCTTGCAGTCCTGGAACACGACGTCCTCCAGGACCAGATCGTCGAAGCGCGCGCCGAGCAGGCGGCAGTTGGTGAACCGGACTCGAGAAAGCCGGCTGTGGCTCAGCGTCAGCGTGGCCAGGTCGCACCCGACGAACTCGACGGATGACAGGCGAACCTGGTCAACGTCCATCCGTTCCGCCGTTACTTCACTGATGCGACCGTCGTAGAACTGAGCCCCGCTGAGTTCAAGAGTCCGCAGATCCTTGCCGCTGTAGTTGAAGAGCGAGAGGCGCCCGTTCTCGGGCTGGAGCATTGAGACGTCCGTGAGATCTTCCTGGTCCAGGACGGGTAGGTCTGCGGTGGTGTCGCGGATCGTCAGAGTCTCCATGGTCCCCCACAGTAGGCTCGCGGGCAGATCTGGGTGCTGGGCACGGGCTACCTCTTCTTCCAGTTATCCCAGCTCGGCCGGTTGTCCCAAGGGCCCGGCGTCTTCTTCCAGTTATCCCAGGACGGTCGGTTGTCCCACTCCGCCTCGTGGCGTCTGGCGCCCGTCAGTGCGGTGACCACCTCGTGGTTGGACTCGACGAGTTTGGCGAGCAGGCTCTTCGTTCGTTCGGTCGCACGGCTCATTTCTCGTCCTCCGTAGATCGAGTGCTGGTTGACGCAGCGGGCAGCTGGGCGATGCCGGCCAGGGCCTGCACGAGCTCCTGTTTGGATGTCCGGCAGTAGTTCGTCTCCGTCGTGTCAAAGCGGCCGTTCTCGAAGTACCGGTTCCCGGCTTGTGCGCCTCGGCAGAAATCGAAGAAACTGCAGGTCTCGCGGCAGGCCGTCAAACCGTCCAGGAACTCCGACACATAGGGCAGCCGCCATGCGCCTGCCAGGATCTCGTTCAAGGGCTCGTCGAGAATGTTGCCCGCGAGGAAGTCGCTGTAGCGCTCGTCGCGGATTCCCGCCAGCTCCGGAGACAGCAGAACGACGTCACCATTGGCGGCAACGGTTGGGAGCGGGTCGTACCGGTGTGCCTCCCACGACGCACGTCCCCCGTCACGAATGGTGCGCAAGTAGTAAGCCAGCCGGTCCAGCTCTCTGATCTCGACGTCCCGATGATCAGCCGACCATGCAAACACCGCCTCCCAGAATGCTCTGGCCCGCGCGGGGACGGGCTGGGACCGCGAAGTGTTCACGCCCTCAAGTTCTTCGATGTTGAGCCCGATCGATGTCGGGCCCAACCCAGCCAGGAAGTCCAGGAGGTCGACGGCGCGGTCGATCCCTGCACCGACCACCGCGATCAAGGAGTACCTGATCTTCCGCTCGACCAGCCTCCCGATACCGGTGACGATGCGATCGAACGCGGGCCTACCTGCCCAGTCGACGCGCTCCGCATTCAGGTCCGCAGGCCCGTCGATGCTCACGCCGATAGCAACGTCATGCTTCAGGAACAGATCGCACCAGGCATGGTCGATCAGCGTTGCGTTCGTCTGGAGACTGTGTCGTACCCGCCCGGCACGACGCAGTTCCTCGAACGGCGCCATCAGAGCCGCAAGTTTCTCTGGCCCGATCGCCAGAGGTTCGCCGCCATGCCAACAGACCTCGGTGACGTGACCAAGCTGCTGCTCGGCGAGCGACGCAGCCACAGCCTGCGCGGTCTCGACAGACATCTCCATACGCCTCCTGCGGAACGGAAGGTAGCAATAGGAGCAATCCAGATTGCACAGGGTCGTCGGCTGCAGCACGACCAGACTGGCCTGCGGCGCGATCCACGCCGCGTAAGCCTCGGCAGAGTCCGTGAGACGGGGTGTGCTCATGGACTCACCTTGGCTCTGAGACCACCTCAGTGGGGTGGGCATTCTGGACGGCATTCTGGCTGGGACGGTTGCCGTGTCAGAGTGACCATGTGACCGAAGACGAGACCGGTGTGCCGCTGACGCAGGTGTTCGGTGAGCGAGTGCTCTACGACAACCCGTGGGTTCGGCTGGTTCAGGTGGAGATCGAACCACCGGACGGCCGCCGGTTCTGGCACCACGTGGTCCGGCTCCAGACGGTCTCCACCGCGATCGTTCTGGATGACGCCGGCGACCACGTCCTGCTGATGCGCCGTCACCGCTTCGCCACTGACCAGATTGGCTGGGACGCTCCAGGCGGGATCGTCGGAAGCGGCGAGTCGCCGCGGACTGCCGCCGTCCGGGAAACCGTTGAGGAGACGGGTTGGAAGCCCAGAGGCGAGGGTCGTCCGGTCGCAGGGTTTCAACCGATGCCCGGGATGGTGGACACACCGCATGAGGTTTTCGTCTTCCACGGTGCTGAACACATCGGCGAGCCAACGGACGCAGAGGAAGCAGCCCTCATCGAGTGGGTCCCCCTGGCTCAAGTGGTGGGGCTCATTCAGGCCAGAGAAGTGCTGGGTTCTGGAACCCTCGTCGGCCTCCTTGCTGTGCTAGCCGGCCTGGACGCCCAGGCGTGACTGGAGGCTCCTGATGCGGCGGTTCTGACGCACCGAACCAGCTCGCTCAGCAAGCCCGCGAGCAGTGTCGAGCGTCTGGACTGCGTCCGACTTGTGACCAGCCGCGACAAGGGAATGGGCGAGGTCCACATTGAGCTGGGCCCCAGCGCGTAAGTGGTTGGGGTCCATGCCGCTCAGCGCGTAATGCAGGTCGGCGATTGCTTCCTCGTCCCCGAGACGGGCGAGGGCTGCTCCGCGCCAGCGGGCGAGGCTGTATTCGTCGAGCATGATGTAGGGAGCATCAGGGTCGCGGGTATCGCCGGACAAGAGCGCGACGGCCCGGTCAAAATGCTCCATGCTTGCCGCCGTCTCTCCGACGATGGCAGCGACTTCGCCCGCCACTCCGTGGAGCCAGGACCGCACTGGACCGGACAACCCCGTCGCGCCGACGGTGATCGCGTGTTCTGCAATACGCAGCGCGTAGTGCGGTTGATCCGTGTCAACAAGGACGTACGCCTGCTGCGCGGTGGCGTGAGCAAGATCAGCTCTGGCCGAGCTCTCACGACCAGCGTCCTTGGCGGCCTCGTGCAGACGCCACGCTTCCTTGATGTTCCCGCTGTCCAGGTGCACCCAGCCCGCCAAGGACGCGGTATCGCTGTAGACGCTCGCCAGTGCCTCGCGCATAGTCGGTTCCAGGCTGTAGGCCCGCAAGGACCACAGGACTTCCAGATGCTCCTTGAGTGCATTGCTCGTCGTGACGCTGGCCTGCCCACGATCACCCAGGCGAATCTCCTCGGTCCGCACAGCCAATGTCGCAATCGTCGTCTCGTTGACTGACGACGCACGCTGGAGCCAGCCCATGAGGTCGTCATCGACAGCGTCGGATTGCGCCTTTGGTCCGCGCGGGCTCGGGTAGAAACCCAGTTCGGCGTCGGTCGCCACATCAAGCACTGCACGGAACGCAGCGCGATAGGTCTTGCTCGGCCAACCGACCACCCCTCGCTCGTACCGAGCTATCGCGTCAGCTTCGAGGGCCGCACGACGACCGGTCGTGCGCCAGAGGTACAGGTTCACCAGCTCGGCGAGTTCAGCGCGACTCATGGGCCGTGCAGGGTCCGCGTGGGAAACTTTCTCGGTGCGGAGCCGCCGGAGACGCTCATTGGGGGTTGCCACCGCCGCTCCACCCCCAGTCTCACAAGCGTGCCGTGTCAATGATCGGCTCCTGCCCGATCCAGGTCCCCGCCTGCCGCCCAGTGTGCCCCTCCCACAGCACGCCGCGCCAGCATCAGCGGCCGCTAGCTACACAAGTCCCTCGGCTGGGGCAAGAAAGGACCTTGATCGGGTTGAACTCGCTCGGCACAAATACCAGCACGAACGCCGAAGGTCCCACATGTCCAATCTTCTGCCCGGTCCGTCATAGAGCCATCAGCGCCTCAACAGCTTGAACCCGAATATCTGCCCACTCGGGATCGTTTCGAAGTGCTTCGATTGACCAAAAGGAACCAGCAGCGGGCCCGCTCCTCGATTCCAGTTTCGCATCCAGGTTGCGGGCAATCTGCAGTGCCTCGGATCGGAGCCATCCTGCGGCAACGAGCTCCGGGGCAGCGAGAACCGCGTTCTCCAGTTCGAGCGCGAGCTCGTCGGTCAGTGCTGGCTCGCCAAGCCCAAGCGAAGCAAGCCAACGAAACTGCTCTTCCGCAGGAAGCGCCAGCACTGCGAGCGAGCGCACGAGGCGCACCAACTCAAGAGGATTCGCTTCCATCACATCGGGAACCTTTCCGCGCCACCAGTCGCGTCACATCGTCGACAGGATCACTCGTTGTGTGGTTCATCGCTGTCGGGCATGGACTCCGTGCTCGTGGGGAGCAGGTGCGCATTGGGTTCACGCGCAGCAGGGGCCAGCTCGGCCAGCTCCAGGACCTCACAGCCGGCAGCACGCAGCGTCTCGGCGCCGACGCAGTCGACGAACAGGTCGGGCTCACGCCATGCGAAAACGACACGCGGGATTCCGGCCTGCAAGATGTGCTGTGTGCAGGTGACGGGACGTGAGGCACGCGTGCTGCACGGTTCGAGGGACGTGTAGATCGTGGCAGTGGCAAGCAGTCCGCGATCCACCTCGGCGACATCGGCCAGCGCCGCTTCTTCGGCGTGCTCGCGAAGATCGCCACGGCGCGACCATCCCGTGCCCAGCACCGTCCCGTCGTCGGCCACGATCATCGCTCCGACCGAGAACGCCGTCTCGGACGGGGGGCATCGCCACGCCAGGCCAATAGCCTGCTTGAGGAGAGCAGTGTCTGTGGCCCCACGGAAGTCGCTCATCGCTGCGGACGATAGCGCAGCAGCACGCAGTCGCCGATGGCCTGCGTTTCGACAAGGGTCATCCGGTGCTTGCTGTCCTGCGGAAACCCGCTTGGATTGACGAAGCGCGGTGCGCTCGCATCGCCGACGAAGAACGGCGCGAATACAACGTGCAGCTCGTCCACGAGGCCTGCGGACAGGAACATCGTGTGCATCGTCCCGCCACCCTCGACCATCAGGCGCTCCACGCCTCGTGCCGCCAGATCGGCCAGCACGTCCGCCGGATCGACACGGTCACCGAGTCCTAAGACCGTGGCGGCGTGCCCGATGCGAGCTGACAAGGCCGGAACGGCGGCGGTCGTCGTGTACGCGATCTTGTCGATGTCACCGGTCGTGAAGAACTTCGCCTCAGGGTCGATCACTCCACTGGCCGTGATCGTCACCTTCACAGGTGACTCCGGCTGCCCGTCGGCAAGCCGCTTGGCCCGGCGCTCCTCTGACCGGACCATCAGTCGAGGGTTGTCAGCGCGGATCGTGCTGGCTCCCACGAGGATCGCGTCGACACCGGCCCGCACGCTGTCGACCCGGTCGAAGTCCTCGTCGTTGGACAACAGCAACCGCTCAGGCGTCGCGTCGTCGATATACCCGTCCAGACTCGCCGCCACAGAAAGCACGACATACGGTCGGCTGGTCAATTTTGGGCCTCCACCTTCATCGAGACGATGCGCTCAACGAGCATTCCGTATTTCGCCGCATTCTCACAGGCCCCGATCTCGTCGAGAGCGGACCCGCAAGGCGACCATGATGACGTGGATCCGCTCGCATCTGCCCGTGGCAGCGGCTCGCGGTACCGCCGGTGCGGGGGAACGGCACGATCGTCTTCCCAGCCTGCCGTGCGAGCGTCACCTCCGCAGCGGTCCCCGCTCCACCACCGACGACGAGGAACAAGTCCGCGCCGGGGGCCACGTTCTCGTGCTCCAACCCCGACCAGCGAACGTACCGCCGGTCTCGAAGGCAGCGTCGACCACACCCCTACTCACTGAGGTGCGAAGGGCTTACCTGCCCCGCCTGAACAACCGCCGATCCGGCTTGAGCTGGTCAGCGCTAATAAGGTCCGTTCAATCAAGACGACCGGTAAGCGCCGCGATGAACACCACGACACCAATGAGAACAAAGCCGATACCGAACACTCGCGTGAAAATGGTGATCGTTCGATGGCTCGACGGCGCTGGCGTCTTCAAGAATCGCTGAATCCGTACCTGCAATGTGGCGTGCTGCTTCGCGAACACTGCGAAGCCAGAACCCATCGCGACAGCAAGAACACCCCAACACAACGCGAAGACCTGCGGAATGGTCACGATCTCCTCCAACATTTCCGAGGCATGCCCGCCATGGGCACGGCTTTGGCAGCACTTCTCGAAACTGGCGCGATAGGGGGCCGCATCAGGACAGCCCTTCAAGGCTAATGCGTTGCCTCAGGCGGACGCGTGATCTCGTCGCCTTGCGGGTCGTAGACCACCAGTTCGTGGAACGCGGCCAGCTTGAGAATCAAACCGAACACGTCACCGGCCCGACCATGGCGAAGACACATCGACACATGGTCGATCCCCGACGTCGATCGGTGTGGACGCCCACGGCGCGTCAGCAGAGGCCGACGCCCGACCGGAGCCGGGAAAGACAGCGCGGAGATCCTCGTAGAAGGCCACGATCCGGGGATCGAGATCGCCCTCGACGTGACCGAGCTGACGACAGCGCAGCGCCTGGGCACGAACGCCCTCCCCAGAGGCGTCCGGCGCTGCCGCGAGCACCGTGAGATCAAAGCTCATCGCTGTTCAGCTGGCCACGTCGTCGTCGTGCAGGAGGAGCAGGTAGGTCCGCCCGACAGACAGCTCGACGGTGCGCGGCCAGTCCAGCATCGCCAGTGCCTGACTGGCCGGTTCGTCCACTCGTCCGTTGATCCGGACCTCGGCGCTCGTGTAGTTCTCGCTGGAGGCGATGTACAGCTTGATCCCGTTGAAGCGCTCTCGGTCCAGGCCGCGCTTGAGGTGCTCAGTGATCGGAACCCACGGCGGGTTGGCCACCATCCAGTCGCGCACAGCGAGGTCTGTCGCTCCGTAGCCCCACCCCAAGGCCTTCCCACCGATGGTGTGCCAGCCCGGGACGCCGAACGGGTCGTCGTGGGGGAAGTGGCCGGCGATCTCACCCCGCTGCTCGAACAGCTCGAACACAGCCGCCCCGGTCGTGTGCAACCACTGGAAGATCGCGTGCCGTACCGCATCGGACGGGTCCTTGGAGACTCCCGTCACGCAGTCCACGATTGCGGTCTCCTCGGGTCGGTCGACGTTCAGGATGAACGCCAGGTGCAGGTGCGACGGCGTCCCGGAATCGTCGGGCTGGATCGCCACGGCCGTCGACCCCGGACCGCGGACGAAGCCCGGCTCGGTGACCCTCCAGTCCCCCGCTCGGGCTTCGCGGAGCGCCGCGGCGAGCAGCTCGGTCTTGGCGGTCAGCGAGAGCCCTGGATCGTTGGTCACGGCGGGAACGGTAGCGCAGGCCTGCCGGTCCTCGGTTCGAGCACAGAGTGCTGGTAGCGCACAAGGCACCGGGCACCGCATCCGGGCCCCGGTGAGGAGGATCCACCACGGCTCGGCGTCGTCAGGGACGGGAATCGTCATGCAACGCAGGAAAGACGTGGTCGCGGGTCGTCGACCGGAGCGCTGCCGGCCGCTGCCCATGTGTGGGATGTGTACGGGTGGACCTGCCCCCGTGGCACTACACCACGGAACGCCCGCGAAGGGCGGCCAACCACGTCAGCGAGATCCCGAGACCGGCTGCCGGCCAGGCCTCCACGCGGCGACCGTGCCACCCGTCGCCCCGTTCACCCCGGCACCCCGACATCTCTTCTAACCATCAATGCTAGTGTCAACGGTTAGAATCGAACGCCGCGCATCGAACTGCGGGGATGAGTCCAGAGGACAGGTCATGCACACACACCACCTGCAAGGCCAATGGCATCCCGGCGAAGCGGCGATGCACTGCTTGCTCGGGGTGCCCCCTCAGGACAACCCGACGATCCCGGGCCTGCCCAGCGCCTACGCGCTCTGGATGGCACGCAGCCCGCTCCTCGCACTGGGCACCGTCGATCGGAACGACCGGATCTGGACGACCGTGCTCGGCGGGAGGTCAGGTGTGATCCGGCCTGTTGCCGAGGGCGTCATGGGGCTGAGCTCGCCCGCGCACCTCGAGCCCCGAGGCGACGCGGACGGTGCCGGCTGGACGGGGTTCGACCCCGTCCTGGAGGCGCTGCTGTCGGACACCAACGAAGACGGCGCCGCCGGCCACGGCGGAGAGAGGATGTTCGCCGCCCTGGCGATGAACCTCGAGGAGCGGACGCGAGTCAAGCTCGCGGGACGCATGCTCCGTGGGGTCGTCCTGCCCGACGCCGCGAAGACGCCCGCGCCCGACTCGGAGAGTCGGACGCGCGTGGACGTGCAGATGGCGCTGGCCGTCGACGAGACTCTCGGCAACTGCCCGAAATACCTGAACAGCAAGGTTGTCTGGCCCCACGAGGCGTCGCCTCGCCTGGTCAGCGACTCGTTGCCGCTCACCGACGAGGCCGTGGAGCTGATCGGAAGGTCGGACATCTTTTTCCTCTCCAGCCGGCACGGCACGGAGAGCATGGACACGAACAACCGAGGCGGTGCGCAGGGGTTCGTGCGGGTGTTCAGCAACTCCGTCGACGAGGGGGTGAGCCTGGTGTACCCGGAGTACTCGGGGAACCGGCTCCTCCAGACGCTGGGAAACCTGCAGTCTGATCCCGCCGTCGGAATCACGTTTCCCGACTTCGAGACGGGGAACATCCTCTACCTCACCGGGCGCGCGGACATCCTCGTCGGCGGTGCGGCGACGACGGTGCTGCCACACAGCAGGGTGGCGGTGAAGATCACCGTGGAGGCGGCTCGTTTCGTGAGCGACGGGCTGCCGTTCCGCGGACGCCCGCTGGCTCCCTCGCCATACAACCCTCCGGTCCATCGGCTGACGAGAGAGACCCACGGAACGGACGCGCTCCCCGATGCCGTCCTGGGCACCGACGGCCGGTCCGCGGGCATCGCGACCGCCACGTTGGTCCGCTCGTCCCGGATCACACCCACGGTGTCCCGGCACACCTTCCGCCTGTCCCCGGACGGCCTGTCACCGCAGGCCAAGGAGCGCTTCTCGCGCCTGACGCCGTGGCAGCCGGGGCAGCACGTCACCCTCGACTTCTCGACCCATCTCGATCGGGGGTGGTCGCACATGCGCGATCACGATCCCACCTCGCTCAACGACGACTACATCAGGTCCTTCACGATCTCGAGTGCGCCGCTGCAACCACCGGAGCACGTCGACGTGGACCGACCGGGCTCCTTGGACGGCGCCGAATTCGACATCACGGTGCGACGGCACGGGCCGGTCACGCACTTCCTGACGCGGTGGGTCCCCGGATCGGAGCTGACGGTTCCCGTCCTCGAGTTCGCGGGGGAAGAGGATCTCCGGGCACCGGAGGAGGACCCCGTCGTGGTGGCCGGCGGGATCGGGATCACGCCCTTGATGGCGCACGTGGGTCCGCGAGCCGACCACGGACGGCGCCTGTCGGTCCTGTGGAGCCTGGCAGCCGACGACCTGCCGCTCGCCATCGACCTCATCGAGCGCGCCGGAGAGACACAGCTGGACGTCACGCTGTTCGTGACCGGCGCCGCGGACGCGAGCGCTCGGAGCGAGCTCCAGAGGCTGGCTCAACTCGGCGTCGACATCCACACCCGACGGATCGGCAGGGACGACGTCCTGGGCGCCGGAACCGAGGGGCATCGCCGCTTCCACGTGTGCGCCGGGCCAGTACTGAGAAAATCCCTCCTGGGGTGGCTCGACGGCGAGAACGTGAGCGTCGTGAACTTCGACTACTAGATGAGTGGGTACTTGAGGTGCTGGAACGACTGCTGGTCGGAGAGACGATCTCTCTCGACCTCGTGAACACCGAATGGGTGGACCACGGTGGCACGGTCGACTTCCTGGCCGCCGACGGCGCGCCGGAGCTCTGGCTGCGTGAGTACGGTTTCGACCCGGCGGAGGAGGACGTCGACGCCCTGAGGTCGACGAGGACCGCGATCCGATCGCTCCTGGACTCCCCCGGCCCCGAGGCGGACGCGCGCATGAACGACGTCCTGGCCCACGGGTACGAGCGCACGAGCGTGGCGGGTGGGCGACCCGTCACGACGTCGGAGGTGGACCCGGGGTGGGGCGCCGCCTGGCAGACGGCGCGGGCCTTCACCGAGCTGGTCGCGACGCATCCGGACCGGATACGACAGTGCGCCCATCCGGACTGTGTCCTGTACTTCTACGACACCTCGCGCAACGGCAGAAGGCGCTGGCACTCGATGGAGACGTGCGGTGCGCGGACCAAGTCCGCCCGTCACTACCGCCGGCACGTGATCGACGAGAAGGCGGAGTAGCAGGCTCGACGCCTTGACACGCTCCCCCACCGCCCAACACCATGGTCAGACTGGGAGCGCTTCCACAATGTTCCAGTTCTGTGCACGTCCCATGCAGCACCGCGACGAACACGCAATGACGCGTTCGCAGAGACCTTGGGAGAACCCTCATGAAACGACCCCGCCGGCTCCTTGCCGCGCTCACCGCGTGCGCGCTCGGCACCGCCCTCCTCAGCAGCGGCGGCGCCAGCCAAGCCTGGGCAGCCAACGACGTCCTAGGCCCCGGCACCAAGCTCTACAACAACCCCCAGAGCTCCACGAAAGAAGCCGCGCACGCCCTGCGCGGGCAGGCCAAGCGGGACGCGCTCCTGCTCAGCAAGATCCCCAGCTCCACCTGGTTCACGGACGGCACACCCGCCGAGGTCAAGAAGGACGTCCGCAAGCTGGTGCAGCGCACCGGCACCAAGGTCCCCGTGCTGGTCGCGTACAACATCCCGTTCCGCGACTGCGCGCTCTACTCGGCCGGCGGCGCCCGCGACGTCACCGAGTACAAGGCGTGGATCGACGGCTTCGCTGCGGGCATCGGCCGCGAGGAGGTCGCCGTCGTCCTCGAGCCGGACGGGCTCGGCGTCATCCCCTGGTACACCACGCTGGACGGGCAGCTCGAGAACTGCCGGCCGCCCGAGTACGACCCAGAGACGACCGGCAGGGACGCCGCGGCCGAGCGGTTCGAGATGCTCAACTACGCCGTCGACCGCCTGCAGGAGCTACCGAACACCGTCGTGTACCTCGACGGCACGGGCGCGTCCTGGCTGAACGTCGGCGAGTCCGCCGACCGGCTCGTCAAGGCCGGCGTCGAGCGCGCGGACGGGTTCTTCCTGAACGTGTCCAACTACGAGTTCACCGAGAACAGCGTCGCCTACGGCACCTGGGTCTCCCAGTGCATCGCCTACGTCACGCAGGTCTCCCCCGGCGACTACGCCGGCTGCGGCAACCAGTACTGGAGCGGCGGCCCGGCGAACGACTGGACCGGCGTCACGCTGTCCAACCAAGGCGTCTGGAGCCCGACGGCGGAGGACCCAGCGCTGAACACCGCGGGCATCGACTCACGCTACGAGCTGGTGCTGGGCGACGTCGAGCCCACCACGCACTTCGTCGTCGACACCAGCCGCAACGGCCGGGGCGCCTGGGCCGCGCCCGCGGGGGTCTATCCCGACGCCGAGACCTGGTGCAACCCGCCCGACCGCGGCCTCGGCCTGCGGCCCACGACCGACACCGGCAACGAGCTCGTCGACGCTCTGCTGTGGATCAAGATCCCCGGCGAGTCCGACGGCGAGTGCTTCCGCGGCCTCGGCGGACCGGAGGACCCCGAGCGCGGCATGGTCGACCCGCCCGCCGGCCAGTGGTTCCCCGAGCAGGCACGGGAGCTCATCGAGCTCGCCCAGCCGCCGCTCGGCGCTCAGCACTGACCGCACCCACCAACCAGCCAAGAAACCAAGAAAAAACGGAGGCACGCATGCGATCAACGACGACGCAGCACGGTTCCACCGCCCGACGCCGACGCCGGCTCCTCGGCCTGGCCCCGGCCCTGGCCCTCGGCCTGCTGCTCGGCCTCTCGGCGACGCCGGGCCTGACGCCCCCGGCCGCCGCCGTCGGCGGCAGCTTCACCGACAACCTCGACTCCTACAACACCGGGCGCTGGCACAAGGCCGACGGGTGGACCAACGGCGGCATGTTCAACGCGGGCTGGCGCGCCGACCACGTCTGGCACAGCGGCGGCGTCCTGGGCCTGAACCTGGACAACGTCTCTTGCCCGGGCGGCTGTTCGGGCAGGCCGTACGCCTCCGGCGAGTACCGCAGCAACGAGCTGTACTCCTACGGGCGCTTCGAGGTCCGCATGAAGGCAGCGTCCGGCTCGGGCATCGTCACCTCGTTCTTCACCTACACCGGGCCGGGCGACGGCCAGCCGTGGGACGAGATCGACGTCGAGATCCTCGGCAAGAACACCCGGCAGATGCAGACGAACTACTTCACGAACGGCGTCGGCGGCCACGAGTCAGTCATCGACCTCGGCTTCGACGCCGCGGCCGGGTACCACGACTACGCCATCGAGTGGTGGAACGGCGGCACGATCAACTGGTTCGTCGACGGCCGCCTCGTCCACCAGGAGAACGGCTCGCGCGGCCCGCTCCCCACGCGTCCGCAGCGCATCATGATGAACCTCTGGCCGGGGACCGGCGTCGACGGCTGGCTCGGGCCGTTCAACTACACCGGCCAGCGGACGGCGACCTACGAGTGGGTCAAGTACACGCAGTACTGACCTAGCCCGGGCGCGGAGTCAGTCCGCGCCCGGCGCCGACGCCCGCACGACCAGGCGGGTCGGCAGGATGACTGGGGTCGGCGACTCCCCACCGATCAGCCGCACCAGCATCGTGGCCATCTCCTGACCGAGGCCACGGATCGGCTGGCTGACGGTGGTGAGCGCCGGCTCCGTGTGCCGCGCGATCTCCAGGTCGTCGAAGCCGACCACCGCGACGTCGTCGGGCACGCGGCGGCCCTGCGCCTTCAGGGTGCGGACGGCGCCGGCCGCCATGTTGTCCGACGCCGCGAAGACGCCGTCGAGGTCGGGGTCGACGGCGAGCAACCGCGCCATCGCCTCGGCGCCGCCCTCGAAGCTGAAGTCGGCGTGCTCGACCAGGTCCGAGCCACGTCCCGCCACCGCCATGGCGTCGACGAACCCGTCGTACCGGGCGACCGACGCTTGCAGGTCCATCGGGCCGGTGATGGTGGCGATCCGACGTCGTCCGGACCCGAGCAGGTGCTCGGTCGCGAGGCGGGCACCACCCCGGTTGTCGACGTCGACGTACCACCGGGCCTCGCCGCGCAGCGGCCGGCCGCCGACGACGACCGGCAGGTCGGTCGCCGCCACGAGCCGGTTCAGCGGGTCGTCGCCGCGCAGGGCCATGAGCATCAACCCGTCGGAGCGCCGCGAGCGCAGCAGCCGGTCGAGCCTGGCCTGGCCGCGCTCGGACGACGCGAGCATGAGCGTCAGGTCCAGCTCGGACCGGTCCAGGGCGCCCGCCACGCCGACGAGCACCTGGGAGAAGAAGGGGTCGCCGAACAGCGCGGGGTCGTCGTCGGAGACGGCGAAAACCACCGACCCGCCCGTGCTTGTCGCCAGGGCGCGGGCCGTCGCGTTGGGGACGTAACCGAGCTCGGACGCCGCCCGGGCGACCGCCTCCCGCTTGGCCGGACTGACGTTGCGGGCGTTGTTCATGGCGCGCGACGCCACCGACCGCGACACCCCTGCCCGCTGCGCGACCTCGTCGAGGGTGGGCACCTTGAACGCTCGGTCGGGCATGCGGCTCAGCCTAGTGCGGGACGTCGCGGCGTCGGCTGCCCGGGTGCCGCCCGTCGCCGCAGGGTCCGTAGTTCACGGACCGAGCAGACTCAGGTTGTGCAGCAGGACGAGCACGATGCCGACGGCGACGGGGATGGCGCTGAGCACGATCGTGAGCCACTGCAGGCGACGGTGGCCCACGCCGGAGCGCAGGCGGAGGATCGCCCACACAAGGGTGACCGGCGCCAGCGGCCAGACCACGACGGCGAGGATCGGCAGCACCACGTCCGTGGCCTCGACGTTCGCCCCGGGAGCGGGTGCCGGGGCGGCCGGCGCCGGGGCAGGCGTCGCCTCGGCCGCGATGGCGTCCACGGGGCCTAGCTCGTCGAGCACCCGACGGGCCGATGCGTCGTCCCAACCGTGCCGTGCGAGTGATTCGGCGGCGTGCTCGCGCACCGCCGCGACGGTCTCCGCGCGTTCGCGCGGATCGGCGGAGGCCAGTGCGCGGTCGAGATCGGCGAGATAGGCGTCGACGATCGGCGGAAGGTCGGGAGTTGTGGTCATCAGGACTCCAGGGTCGTGCGGACGTCTGCGGTGAAACGGGACCAGGTGGCGGTAAAGGTGTCGAGCGCCGCCCGGCCCTCGTCGGTGATCTCGTAGTACCGGCGCGGAGGGCCTACCGCGGAGGGCACCTGGGTGGTGGTGACCCAGTTCTGCTGGCGCAGGCGCGACAACAGCGGGTACAGCGTCCCCTCGCTGGTCAGCAGGGTGCTGTCGGTGCCGAGGCGTTCGGCGAGCTCGAGCCCGTACGCCGGCCCGGAGCGCAGGCACGCCAGGACGCAGTACTCCACGACTCCCTTGCGGAACTGCGTCAGGACCATGTCCGACGTCGGTATCATGCATCACACGATAGCGGTTCCTTGCGTCACAAGATAGCCCCCATGGCCTTGGTCCCTCGCGCGACGGGACTTTGGTCCCTGGCCGAGCGGCGCCGTGACGGCGACCCTGGATCAGTTGCTCACCGCGACCACGGTGAGGAAGAGACCACCGACCGACGGGACCAAGGCATGAATCGTGCGTGGAAGGCCGCGATGGAGCTGCTCGACACCAGCACCATCCGGCGCGACGACCCGGCCACCGGTTTTGACGTCGCGCACTCCGCGACGACGGGTCCATGGTCGGAGGGCCCCGGGTCCATCGTGCCCGGCGGCGACTACGCAGTCCGTCGGATCATCGAGGAGCTGGCGCGCGCGAGGGCGTTGGCCGATCAGCTGGCCAGCCGGCTGGCGCGAGCTGCCACGCCGTCGTCGCCCGCCTAGCCTCGTCGCCCGTCTAGCTCTGGAAGGCCGCCAGATTGGCGGCGAGCCAGCCGTTCGTGTTCCCGCAGTCGAAGTACCGGCCGCGAACGGGGTGGATCAGCGTGTCGTGGTCCTTCGCGTAGTCGCCGATGGCGTCGGTCGCCTGGTACTCACCGTTCTTCGCGGGCCGCAGGCTGCGGAAGTACGGCAGGACGGCGGCGGGAAGCAGGGACCGGCTGATGTTCGCGTACGCCTCCGGGGCCGTGAACTGCGCGGGCTTCTCCGCGATCGCGTCGAGGAGCGGAGAGCCGTCCCCTGACTGCCGGGTCGTCAGCACCCCGTAGCGACCGGCTTCAGCGCCAGGGACGACGGCTGCGCCAAGGGCGGCGGACACCCCCGCGCGGTCCCGCGCCTCGGCGAGGTCCGCGAGATCGGAGCCGCCGTCGGCGCGGAACAGCAGGTCATCGCCGGCGATGAGGAAGAAGTCGTCCTCCCCGACGAAGTCGGCGGCGAGCATGGCGGGCAGCGCCGTGCCGTAGCGGCCGTCGCGCGGCTGCTCGATGAAGGTGAACTCCGCCCGCAGGTGCAGGTCGGCGATCTGCTCGTACTTCTGCTCCCAGCCGCGCTCCGTGAAGTAGGCCTCGATCTCGGGGTCGTGGCTGAAGTAGTGGCGGACCTGACGGCCAGCCTCGCCCCGGGGCGACGACGAACGCGATCCGTTTCACTCCCGCCGCAAGGCAGTCCGCGACCGCGAAGTGGACCACGGGGCGATTCAGTATCGGCAGCATGCATTTGTTGATGGACTTCGCGACGGGAAAGAACCTGCTCCCGAAACCTGCTACCGCGATCACTGCCTTTTCGACCACTGCACAGTCCTGTTCTCTTCGTGGTTCTCAGACGGAACGCAGCTCGGTGACGACTTTGTCGTTGACCGCGGGGCCACGGATGGTCAGGCCTCGTGCCGGGTGCTGGACGGCGACGAGAGCATGCGAGACGCCCGCGCCGACGGTCACCGCTTCCCCTGCCAACACGGTGATCTGCGATCCATCGATCTCCAGGTCTATGGCGCCTTCCAGCACGACATAGACCTCGTCGCTCGTCCGATGGAGGTGCGTTCCGTCGTCGCCGAATGGTTCGTCAACGCGCCAGTGCAAGACCTGAAGCCGATCCGAGCAGAAACCGTCGTCGGACGGCGGCCGCGGGCCGGCGATCACCGTAAGCCGGCCCTCCAGCGAGATCTTGCTGAACGACATCGGGGCAGTCTGCCAGGTGCGGACTTGCTCGAACAGGACTGGGCCTACGGCCGAACAATCGAGCTATTGTCGCTCACCCACGCGACTGCGACCCCATGCTTTTCGGCCAGCGCCCCGAAGACTCTGCGAGCTTCCTTCGCCTGGCTCCAGGCGAATGCTACGTAGACCAATGAAGTGCCAATCGCGTAGCTGCTCGTACGGCTCTCGAGCTCGGGATCATCTCGAATCGCCTCCCCTGTTGGCGCGCCGGGGCCGTTCATGGGCGGGAAGACCTGGGCAAGGTCGCGATAGAACACCTGCAGGTCGGCCGTCGTGACACCCACGTCGGAGTAGGAGTGGTCCTCGGTCCATTCGGACTGGGCGTCCCACCACTCCGAGAAGTCCGCATCCGTGACGCAGCCCGGGTCGAAGGCGAGGATGTCGTAGCTCATGGCGTGCAACGTAGCCGATCTGCCCCTGTGGGAAACTCCCCCGTGCGCTACGCGACCATGGAGTCGTCCGACGGCGGGACGACGACTGACATTCGTCCCTACCTCGAGTGGCTCAGCAAGCACGCCGACGAGCTGCCTCCCGGCGCGCGGTCCTTCGCGCTCGACCCGGAGCACTACGACTTCTCCCACGAGTGGAGCCCGCGCAGCGCATCGTTCGATCGGATGTCTACCCGGTCCACCGACGACGGCGTCGAGGTCACCCTGGTCCTGGCGGCCTGGGGCGGCGCCCCGCCGGAGTTCGTCGTGCGGTACCACGGCGTGTCCCACGTGGAGTCGGACGGCGACCACGGCGGTCGTCCGCGATCAGGCCTGCTGGTCGACGAGCTACTGCCGCATGCCGACGGCGTGAGCCATGAGCTGGAGTTCACCGACCGCACCATCACGGTGGTCGCGCGCGACCTGACAGCGGGCTGGCGCGGCAAGGCGGGACCGGAGAGCCCTCGCGATCCCGGCGACTGGGACGGCGAGATGAACCTCGCAACGCTGGTCTGGCACCTGCAGCGTCGACCACGCATGTTCGTCATGGACGACTCGTTTGCCACGCTCGCCGCGTTCATCGGCGGTTTCGACTGGGCGCGAGAGCGACTCCTGCGCGACTTCTCGTCGTGGCTCACCGACCGGCTCGGGGTCAGCGGCGCCAATATCGTCTGGGAGCGGCACATCCTGCAGGCGGTCGTGGCGTCCGACCGGCAAGACGTCCGACGGCGTGACCTGACGGCGGCGGAAGACACCGCTGCGTGCGCGCTCGCCCTGGACCTGCTCGGCACGTATCTCGCCGAACGCGGCGACGTCGCGGAGTGACATGGGCGCGTTCAACTCGCTCGACGTGACCATCGCCTGCCCGTCCTGCCAGGTGGTCGCACCACGCGAGGTCCAGTTCCGGTACGGCGCGGTGTGGCAGTACCGCTATGAACTAGGCGACGTCCTGCGCTGGGACCGCAACGGTGTCGGCGACCCCGCCGCGTCCGACGTCGTCGTCGACGCCTGGCTGTGCGAGTGCCTGGACTGCGACCACGACGGCCGGATCGCCCTCTACGTGCGGCAGAACGTCCTGGTCGGGGTTGGTGCGGTCGACGACGTGCCACAGCTCGCGGAGCTTGAGTGGCTTTCGCTGCCGCGAGAGGCGCCACCCTCGTGACGTAATGCGGCTAGTCGTCCGAGGCGACGATCAGCTGCATGGATTCTCGTCCGCGGTCGATCGCGACGAACTCATGAAAGGGTTCGATGCTGACCCCGCTGTACGACCACATCTCCCGGTCCACGTTCGCCGGACCGGTCAGGCGATAGACCACGCCACCCTCCAGCGTCCGGTTCAGGAGTCGCTCCACTCGTTCATGGGTGCGCGCTGACATGGATGTGTCTACTTCTTCGTCCATCCAGCCGTGAATGGTGCGGCGCGCCTCGTCCGCCGTCGACAGCACGAACATCTCAGGTGTGAGTGCCTTGGCAAGCCAAGGACCGTGCACGGGAACTCCCTCGAAGCCTGCATCCCCGCCAAAACCGTACGGCGAGCCGTACCCATGGGCATAGAAGCGGGAGGACATCAACGCGGTCAGCAACGCACGATCGTCCAGTTCGGGATCCAAGGAGAACTGGATGTGGTCGACCCACATGTACGTGTTCCGATCCAGACCGACGTGCGAATACTCCTCGACGCTGAGCCACGGGATCCGGGGCCACGGAAACTCGACACGGACCGTGTTCGGTTGGACGCGAGGCTCTTTCGCCGCCGCCTCATCGGAGAGGAGCGAGAACGTCACGAACTGCTGGTCGACCTCCAGAACACGCACCCACGACCAGCGATCAAGTCCGCCCGCGACCAACAGAGCTCCCGGCCTGATGTGCGGCCGCCATCGGTTCGACTGCCCGCGCCCTTTCCCGTCGGCGCCCACTTGGGCCAGATCGGTCAGGATGTCGATCTCGATCATGAGGGGAGGCTCCTGGTCGAATGAGTCCGTCTTGACGTTCCTGGGCGGCAACCCAGTGAGCGCATCCTGCCAACATCTCCACCCAGACCAGGTACGTCGCCTAGCCGGGCAACATCACGGCCGTCCAAAGTAATGTTCCGACGTCCCGGCGAAGCACCACCGCATGGGCAGCGCTCCACCGTCCTGCGATCCCAGTACGGAAAGATGTGCGGCGTGGGCACAACCGCAGAAGGCGACAACGCGCGCTGGTTCGTCGTAACGGACGGCACCCCGCGAACGACGGTCGAGGTCGCGATCCGAAGCGCCCTGACAACACAGCGCGACCGCTTGGCTCGCCTCCAGGTCGACATCGCCTCCGACGCCGACTGGCCCGCGGACCTTCGCGCAACCGTCCAGCTCGCAGAACGCCGCCTCGCGGCGAACCCGCGCAGCGACATCTCGCTCACGCTCGACCCACGCGACGACGAGGACTTCGAGATCGCTCTGTCGCTCGCACCGTTCAGCATCGGCTGTACGGGGATCGGCACCGGCGGGAAGCCCATCTGGGACGCGAACGACACCGGCACGAGCGCGGCCTTTGCCCTCACCGCTGCCGAGGAGCACGCCGTGCGGACCGCCATCACCGATGCCGGCGGCAACCCCAATGACCTTGTCGGGCTCGTCGAATACCACCTCGGCCGACGAGCCCACAGCTACTCCGTCGCGGGTGCCACGACACCCGCCACCGAACAATGGCACCCGCCTGCCGGATGGCGGGCGTACGAGCACACCGTCCAGCTCGGCTCCGGGGACGAGCTCTGGGACGCGGCCTCGGCGGCAGTCCTCTCCTGGGGCATCAAGACCCGCAGCGGCTTCGCCGTCGACCCGCCGCTCGAAGCGGGCCGTCCGGCGCATCCGAGAGAGCGCTTCTGGCTCATCGCCCGAATCGGCGTCATCCGGGTGCGGGAGCCCGTCGAGATCGTCACGACGGTCTCGACCGGCCGCCGCGCCGCACTCGCCTACGGCACCCTCACGGGCCACCCCGTCTCGGGGGAGGAAGCGTTCATCGTCCACCGGGACGACGCCGGGAACGTGAGCCTGACGCTCCGATCCCTCACGCGCGCCGGCCAGGGTGTCTGGCGTGCTGCGTTCCCGCTGATCCTGGTCGCTCAGCGCGTCTATCGGCGGCGATACCTGCGTGCGCTGCTGCCGGGTGGGCGCTGACCGTGCTCTGGTGAACTGGGCTGGTGGTGGGCCCGGACGTCGACGCGTGCCCATGGAATCGTGGCGGGCCGCGCGGGTTCCGCATGCCGCAGCCGGACGAGTCGTGGGGCTGGCTCACGGAGACCTGGGAGTGTCACAGTCCGCCGCTATGGTGTCGGCCATGCCCGTACCGGACGTCATCCCGATCGCCTACAAGCCGGACTACCGCACCGACACGATCGGCCGGTTCGAGGGCGGCCAGTTCTTGGCGTGTGTCACGTCGGCGTTTCGCGAGGGCCGTACCCAAGCGTGGGGGCCGTGGGAAGAGCACAAGCACATCTTCGCCGTCCTGCACACGTTCGACGCCGTGGGGAGACACCTCGGCTCGGACATCTGGTGTTCGGGGACCTACAGCGAACAACGCCGGTTGCAGGAAACGTCGCCCGGCGACGACCCTGTGACCCGAGCGTATGCGCGACTCGACCAGCTTCTTGAGGCACTCCCGGGGCGTGAGTACGCCGACATCGCGATCCGCCCGTTCCTGGTCGAGTTCGACCAGGCCCGCTTCGGGCTGGTGATCGAGCAGCACGGCGAGGACGAGACCGAGGACAACTGGGCCGAGCTCTACCCGAACCAGCTCGGATTCTCCGAGCCGTGGGACGGCAACTACGACACCTGACGCCTCCAGAGCGATCCCGCGGCGCAAAATATCAACCCGGCCACGCCGCACAGCACCACCGGCCGCCGTCCCACTCGACAAGGAACGGCTCGGCATGTGCCAACGGCGCTCCCCACACCGACGATCCGAGCCCGCACAGCCGGCTCAGCGCGAGGGTGAGGCTGGCGACGTGCCCGACGACGGCGGCCGTCTCACCGGAGTGCCATTCGGCGATGCACCGGAAAGCAGTCGTCGTCCGGTCGAGGACCTCGTGGCCGCTCTCGCCGTCGGCCACCCGCTCGTCGAGGTCGCCGTCGACGACCCAGGAGCGGAGCACCTCAGCAGTGCGCGCGCGGACGGCCGGGTCGCCGCTGCCCTCCTCCCGGCCGATCCCCATCTCGACCAGCCCGGGCACGACCAAGACCGGAAGGCCGTGTGCGGCGGCCAGCGGCTCCGCCGTCTCGCACGCCCGGACGGCGGTGCTGGCATACACCGCCCGGATGGGATCGCCGGCCAGGGCCCTCGCGGCTCGGACGGACTGCTCGTGCCCGCGCTCGGTCAGTGGTGCGTCCGGCAGCGCGCCCGCGAGCGCAGCGGTGACGTTCTCTGACTCCGCGTGTCGCAGACACCACACTCTGACCTGGGCGTTCATGCTCCGGATCCTAGGATCCGGCCGGTCGGGACACCGTCGCCAGGATCTCGTCCCACGGGAAGCCGTCCGCCGCGCCGTCACCCGGTTCGTGCGGCTCGCTCGGGCCGATCACGACGTTCACGCCCCACTCCTTGAGGGTGGTCAGACTCCCCTGATAAGTCGGGTGGGCGGCGAACCTGACGTTGGCGTACGGCGCCGCGGTGATCGGGATGCCCCGGCCGACCTGTTCGGCGAGACGAGTCAGGACGTAGGTGTCTGCGATGCCGAGCGCCCACTTGGTGATCGTGTTGTAGGTCGCCGGCGCCACGATCACGGCGTCCGGATCGGGCAGCGAGTAGCCGACCGCCGTGTGGAAGTCCGTCCGCACCGGGCGTCCCGTGGCCTCCGCGATCTGCCGCATCGTCTCGGGAAAGGTGCTCTGGGCCTGCTCGGTCGCCAGGACGTAGACGTCCCAGCCCTGCTCGGCAGCGAGCGGCAGAAGCCGGGACGGCACCTGCCGGGTCGCTCCGGCAGCCGTCACCACGACGTACAGCACGCCCAGACTCATTGCGTGAGGCTACTGGTCCCGCGTTCGAGCACCCTCTCCCTGAGACCGCGCGCCTTGGCAACGACCTGCCAGCACACGACCGGACCCGCGGCCGCCATGAGCCAGGAGAACATCCAGGTCTTGTCGTCGGGGTAGGAGACGGTGTCGCCGCCAGGCGCGACGACGACGGGGTACACCGTCACCCCGGTCGCCCGCGGCGCGTCGCCGCCGCTGCCGCTGCCCAGGCTCCAGAGACTCGCGTCGGCGACCTCGTACGTTCCGTCGTAGGACCGGAACTCACCGTCGTTCCAGGAGCAGCGCCGGAAGCACTCGGGACCGGACGTGGTGAACTCCCCTCGGATCCCGCCGTGCGTCGCCCGCCAGCTGTCGATCGTGATGGAGGCGCCGGCGGCGACGAGCGCGAACGCCAGGGCGAGCCCGAGCACCCATGCCGGCCCGACGATCAGCCAGAAGGTCAGGTGTCGACGGAACCGAGACGGCGGCATGACCAGGGACCTTATCGGTACCCGGGATCAGCCGAACGTCCCCAGCGTCCCGAGATCAACCCCGTCGATCTGGTCGGCGGTAGCCCGCGCCATCCCGACCAGCTCCGACATCGGCACCACCGCCCGGCTCGTCGCCCCCAGGTCGACGTGCGCCTCCTTGGACCACAGCGGCGGGTAGAAGTTCAGTCCGCTGTCCCCGCTCAGGGCCCGGGTCTCGGCGTCCCAGCCGTCCCACCGCAGGCCCTCCGTGAAGTCGGCCAGCCCGCCGTCGAGCACCCACGCGAGCCACGCCGCGTAGCCCGCCTCCAGCGACTCCCACTGGAGCGTGTCGGGGGCCAGATAGGTCATCTCGCCCGGACTTCCCGGCCTCCCGACCGATCCGGGGTGCGGCCCGTTGAGCACGTACGTCCCGCCGAGCACGTCGTGCGCGACGACGAGCCCGTGCGCCGCGTACCAGGAGGCCTCGGGCACCAGCGGGAACTCGTTCACCCCGGCCAGCCCCGGCAGGCCACCGTCACCGCCAGGACTCCCGTACACCCGCAGCCACCCGTGGTCGATCAGCAGCCCACCGGTATGCACGACGACGGCGCCCAGATACGACGCCGTCGTCACCTGGAGCTGTTCGAGCGTGCGGCGGCTGGTCGCGTCGTCCGGGGCGAGGATCTCGACGGACACGGCCGCCTCGTCGACGAGTCTTTGCAGCTCCGGCCAGGCAGGACGCGGCGTCGCGGTCAGGTTCTCGAACAGTCGCACACTCGATCGTAGTCCGGCGCAGACCTCCCCCGAGCCCATGACAAACGGGGCCGTTGACCCTCGACCCGCTCGACCCCGCAGGCTCCCGGCCATGCCCACCACACTCCCCCGCCCCTGGCTCGCCTTCCTCGCCGCGAGCACCCTCGGCCAGCTCGGCAGCACCGTCCTCTGGTTCGCCCTCGGCTGGGCCGCGGCGTCGCACGGCGGCCAGGTCGCGGCGCTCGTCCTGACGGCGTCCGGCCTGCCTCGGCTGCTCCTGGTGCTGGTCGGCGGCTCGGTCGCGGACCGGGTCGGTGCCCGACGCCTGCTCCTGTGCACCGAGTCCACCATGGTCGCGATCTGCCTCGCCCTCGCGGTCGGACTGCACGCCTTTGGGCCGACGCCGTGGCTCCTCGTCGCCGCCGCCCTCGCCTCCGGCGTGGTCTCGGCGTTCTCCCTGCCCGCCCTCGGCTCGATGCCCCGCCGCCTCGTGGACGACGCCGCGCTCCCCCACGCGATGGCCCTCCGCCAGGGCCTGAGCCACGCGGTACTCCTCGCCGGTGCCCCGCTCGGCGGCGTCCTGGTCGCCACCGTCGGCCTGCCCGCGATCGCGGTCGCCGACGCCGCCGGCTTCGCCGTCGTCCTGATCGTCCTCGCCGTGATCCGGCCCGCGCGCAGCGTCGGCCCCTCCGCCGAGCCGTTCTGGCGCTCCCTGTCCGACGGCGCCCGCGTGGTCACCAAGACGCGCGGCCTCGCGGCGGCGCTCGTGCTGACGGGTGCCGTGGCCGCCGCCGTGCTGCCGGTGTCGTCGCTGCTCGTGCCCCTGCTCGGACAGGCGTCCGGGTGGGGTGCCGAGGCCACGGGCGTGGTCGTCGCCGCGCAGGCGGCGGGGTCGATCGGCGCCGCGCTCGTCGTCGCCCGGACCGGGACGGCACGGCGGACCGGGCGGGCCGTGGCGCTGGGTCTGGCGGCGACGTCGGCCGGCGTGGCATTGCTCGCCTGCGGGAGCGCGCCGGCCCTGTTGGCGGGCGCGGCCGTCGTCGTCGGGGCGGGGACGGGCGTCGCCGTCGCGCACCTGGCGCCGTTCGTGCTGGGCAGCGCACCCCGCACCCACCTGGCCCGGGTCCAGGCGTGGACCGCGCTGGCGCAGCTCGCGCCGGTCGTGGTCTCGAACAACCTGCTCGGCGCGCTTGCGGAGCGGGTCTCCCCCGGCGTCGCGTTGGGCTGCTGCGCCGTCGTGCTCGGGGTGTGCGCCGCGGCCGCGACCCGGCTCCGCGCGCGTCGTGAGCCGGCTGGACCCTGAAGTGGGTCGAGGGTCGATGCTGTACCCGTGCACCCCGCAACGATGCTGACCGTCGGCGCGTTCTCGCGCGCCACGGGCCTGCCCGTCAGCGCCCTCCGCTACTACGACGCCGCCGGCCTGCTCCGCCCCGCGCGCGTGGACCCGGCCACCGGCTACCGCTGGTACGCGCTCGACCAGGTCGAACGCGGCACGCTGGTCGCCCGGATGCGCCAGACGGGCATGCCGGTCGCCGACATCTGCCGCGTCATCACGAGCGACACCGTCACGGCCCGCCGGGTCGTCGACGCGCACCAGCGCCGCCTGGAGGCCGAGCTCGCCACGGCGTCCGCCCACCTCGCCGACGTGCGCGCGCTGCTGGCGGCGACCACCAGCCTCACGGTTGACGACGCCGCGCTGCGCGCCGCGCTCCGCGCCGTCCGGCACGCGGTGGGTGGAGATGCCGGGTGGCCGGCGCTGCGCGGGGTACTCTTCGACGTCGACGACGCCGGCCTCCGGCTCGTCGCCACGGACCGCCACCGCATGGCCGTTGCCGGCGTCCCGGTGGCGGGCGTGTCGGGCCCGGCGGCGCGCGTCATCGTGCCGGTCTCGGTCGTGGACGCGTTCCTGACGCGCGCGGGGACGGCGCGCATCGACGTGTCCCTGGCCGCGCACCGGATCACGCTCGGGAACCTGGACGACACGCCGATTGATGCGCTGTACCCCGACTACCAGGCTCTTCTCGCGGCGCACGGGTCGTGGCCGGGTCACGCCGGGTCGGTCGCGGTCGGCGTGGCCGTGCCTGCGCCGGACCTCCTGGAACGGGTCCTGCGGTCCGACGTCGGGAGCAAGGCGGATAGCCGACGACGGGACGACCTGGTGCTGATCAGTCTCGACCCCGCCGAGGTCCGCGTCGGCGACGCACCGGACACCGTCGCCTTCGACCGGGCGTTTCTCGCCGACGCCGTCCGCTCGTTCGGCGACGCCGACCTGCTCCTCACGGTCGGCGAGCGCGACGCCATGCGCCTCGCTGCGGTGCACGGTCCGGACGCCGTCGTCCTCCTCATGCCGGTACGGCGAGACGCTGCGGCTGCCTGAACGGACGCCTCGACTTCGCAACGATCACCAGAACTCGATGCCGCCGACCCCGTCAACCAGATCGGACCAGAACTCGACACGGCGGTGATGAGTACGGCCCGTCGCCTCGCCCAGGAACTCGTGGGCGCAGTAGTCGGCCAGATCCGTCCCGTAGTAGATGACGTCCGCCTGATGGGCGGAGAACACCGGCGCACGACTCGGCTCCGGTGCCGCCGGGATGTAGCGGTGACCGAAGACCGGCACGAGCTGCGGCGCAGCGTTCAGGTGGTGTCGCGCGACGTCGACCGCAGCAGCCTTGGTCGTCGGCCGCTCGCCCCAGGCCGGCGTCCAGAGCGCATTCTCGACGTCGAACAACAGACCCTCGATCGGCTAGGCGAGGCTGTCCCGAACGGCTTGCTCGTCGCCGAACCAGTCGACCCAGCCCACGGGCGTCACCTGCCGCAGGACATCAGCGTGATCGCGGTTGAACGTGAAGCCGTAGGCGGCCTGGATCTCTACGATCTGGGCGTCGGTCAGACCCCGGCCGAGGTGAAGACGCGACCGGCGCAGGATCCGGATGGCAAGGTCGGCGACGGGACTCACGGCGTTGATGATGCCAGGCCGGTCAGCGATGCACGGTCCCCACACTGCAGGAATGGCGGTCGGCCTGGCACTCGGGGCCGACATCCCGACCCTCGCTAGTCTGCGCAGATGGCAGACCTCGGACCCATCACCTGGCCGCCCGCCCCGATCAAGACCGAGCGGCTCCTGCTCCGTCAGCCCACCGCCGCGGACCGCGCCGCCGTCATCGAGCTGAGCGCCTCCCCCGAGGTGGGCGCGTACATCGGCGGGGCGCAACCGCGTGACGAGCTCGAACGCACCGTCTCCGCGGTGCCGAAGGCGCACCCGGGCCAGTTCATCGTCGACCTCGACGGAGCGATGATCGGGCTGGTTCAGCTCGACCGGCGTGGCGGGGACTACCTGATCGGTCCCGCGGTCGGGAAGGTAGAGCTGGGCTACCTGTTCCTCCCCGAGTCGTGGGGGCAGGGGTACGCCGCCGAGGCCTGCGCGGCGGCGCTCGACTGGTTCGCCGGCGAGATCCCGGACGAACCGGTTGTGCTGACCACACAGTCCGCCAACGAACGATCGATGCGTCTGGCGGCGCGGCTCGGGTTCACCGAGGTGGAGCGGTTCGAGGCGTGGGGCGCGGAGCAGTGGTTCGGCGTGCGGCCGGCGGCGGCGTCGTCCGGACGAGCCTGAGGTTCACCAGGAACGGGTGAGGTCACCGGCCCGCCGCGGCGCTGAGATGAGGAGACTCACCGCAGCGGCCCTCAGCAAGGAGCCCACATGTCCGGCACGCACGCCCCCGGAGCCGATCCGTATCCCGGCCTGACCCCGGTCGCCAGCTACGGCCCGCCGACGTCGGTGTCGTTCACCTCGTCGGGCTTCGCCGGGACCGTGCTCGTCCTGGCGGCGCTGTTCCAGATCTTCCAGGGGATCTCGGCCCTGGTGGCGGACAGGTCGACCATGATCAGCGTCGAGTACATCTACGAGCTCAACGTGACCACGTGGGGATGGATCCACATCGGCGTGGGCGCCTCCGCGTTCGTCGCGGGCCTCGGCGTCCTCGCCGGGCGGACCTGGGCGTACCTCGCGGGGCTCGCCCTCGCCGTCGTGGCGAGCATCGTGAACTTCGCGTTCCTGCCCTACTACCCGCTCTGGAGCGCGATCATCATCGCCCTCACCCTGGCGGTCATCTGGGCACTGATCTTCCTTCTCGCCCAGCGGGAATGAGCAGCCGGAACGACGGCACCACGAACGGCGTCAGCGTCAGCACCACGTACGCCACCCCGACGGCCCAGAGCGTGGGCACCAGCCCGACCCCGTCGACGAGCACACCCGCCACCAGCGGCCCGAGCGGCAGGCCCAGCCACGCCAGCGACTTCACCGCACCCAACACCCGCGGCAGCATCTCCGTCGGGATGCGCTCGTACTGGACCGCGCCCAGCACGGGGTTGATGCCGCCCATCGCGAGCCCGCAGCACACCACCACCGCGAGGACAGGCACCACGTCGTCGCTCACCGCGAGCGCGAAGAACCACGGCGCGCCGCCGAGCAGGAAGCCGAACGAGTACAGCGCCCAGCGGTTCACCCGCGGCACCACCCATGCCCCGACCAGGCTCCCCGCCAGGGCGCCCACGGAGAACCCGCCGGCCACGATGCCGACGGCGGCCACCGGCAGGTCGTGCTCCCGCACCCAGGACGGGAGGTAGACGCTGCCGAGTCCCGCGTTCAGCAGGTTGCCGACGGCGACCATCACGACCACCCCGCGCAGCACCCGGTCGCGCGTGAGGAAGGCGAGGCCGGCGCCGAGCCGGCGCAGGTAGGGGTCGACGACGTCGTCCCGCACCGCGGGTGCGCCCACGGTGCGCGGGACGCAAAGGGCGACGAGCAGCGACGCGACGAAGAACGCTCCCCCGCTCACGATCAGGACGGTCGGCGGGGAGATCACGGTCAGGAGGACGGCGGCGAGCGGCGCGCCGACGAGCTGGCCGCCCTGGCTGGCCGAGGCGTGCAGCCCGGCCGCCCGTTCGAGCGGCACGCCGGCCAGGCGGGCGACGGCGGGGACGAGCGGGGCGCTGCCGCAGTCGGCCACGCCGCGGAACGCGCCGGCGCAGGCGATGACCGCGAGCAGGGCCCCGAACCCGAGGTGCCCGTTGACGTAGAGCACGGGGACCACGAGCAGCGCCACACCGGCGGCCAGGTTGGCCGTCCAGCTCGACCGCCGCGGGCCGAACCGCTCCACCGCCGGGCCTGCCGTGGCCTGCATCAGCACGTAGGGCGCCATCTCGGCCGCCACGACGAGCCCCGTCTGCGCCGCGCTCCCCGTGGTGGTCAGCACGAACCACGGGATCGCGAGGGCCGACACCGCCGTGCAGGTCACGGAGACGACGTAGGCCGCCAGCATCGCGGCCAAGGGGAGCCGACGGCGCGGCGTCGCGACCTCGGCCGTCGTCGGCCCGGCGGCGGTCACGCGGTCGCCCCCGCGCCGCCCGCGACCCCTGCGCCGCCGTCGTCGTCGTCCGGCAGGAGCTGGTACTGGAACACCGCCCGGTGCCGCTCCGGCCCGTCCGCGTCCGGGCCGCCCGGGCCGCGGGCGCGGCCCGTCTGGTCCCGCCGGAACGCGGAGACCGCCTCGACCACGCGCGCCGAGAGCTCGCGGGCCTCGGCGTACGTGAGCGACAGGTCGATGTAGCCGAGCTGCCAGGGCAGCTCCGCGACCTCCGCGCCCCGCTCGGGCAGGCCGTTCACGTAGCCCAGCACCCGCTCGTGCCCCACCTGGGCGACCATGCGCAGGTAGCGCGCCGCCGTCTCGAGCTGCTCGGCGTCACCCTGCTGGTCGGGCACGCGCAGCATGAAGGTGACGTTCTCGTGCGCCGCCTTCCACCAGCGGTCGCGCCGGTTGCCGAGCTCCTCGTCCTCGACCACGAGCCCGGCGTCCGCGAGCGTGCGCAGGTGGTAGCTCGTCACGCCGCTGGAGTGCCCCACCCGCTGCGCCAGGCCCGACGCCGTCGCCGGCCCGTCCTCGCGCAGCAGCCGGAGCAGGGCGAACCGGATCGGGTGCGCCAGCGCCTGCACGTTGTGCGGGGTCAGCGTCGCGTAGCGCTCCGGGTCGAACCAGGACGGCGGCCAGCCCTCTTGCTCGGTCATGCGGACACGCTACGACCGCAAAGGCATTTTGCAAAGCACTTTTGCAATCGCCCCGCGCCTGCGGAGCGGCCCACTACCCTGAGGCGACCAAGGAGGCGAAGATGCTCGTGGAATATGACCCGCGGTGGCCGGAGAGCTTCACGCTGGCGGCGGCCGAGCTGTCCGAGATCGAACCGTCCTGGATCGTCGAGCACATCGGTTCCACGGCCATCCCCGGCATGGCGGCCAAGCCCGCGATCGACCTCGCCGTCCGGGTCGGGTCGTTCACCGAGGTCGAGGACCGGTTCGAGAGCCTCGCGTCGCTGGGGTGGCTCCGCATCGCCCGGGGTCCGAAGGCACACCGGGTCCTGGTCAGGCAGGAGGGCCCACGACGCACCGACATCGCGCACTTCTTCACCACCGAGCAGTGGGAGACGTGCAACCAGCGGATCTTCCGTGACTGGCTGCTGGCACATCCGCAGGACGCCGCACGCTACCTCGACGTCAAGAGGACCGCCGCAGAAGCCGCGACCAGCATGCCCGACTACACCGCCCGCAAGACCGCGGTGGTGCAGGACATCGTCGACCGGGCCCGCGCCGCCCGCGGGCTCCCGCTGGTCGACGTCTGGGAGACGTAGCCGCGTCGCCCGGCCGATGAGTCCGCCCGCTCGCCCAGGTCTACCCGACGAGGCACAGACCACTCATCAGGGAGCACACCATGGGCATCATCCAGATCGAGCTGTTCGCCACCCTCGACCTCGTCGCGCAGGCGCCGGGCGGCCCCGAGGAGGACCCCGAGGGCTTCCCGTTCGGCGGCTGGCAGGCACCCCTGATCGACGACGTCGCCGGCGCCCAGATCGACGCGGCCTACGAGGGCACCGACGCCCTGCTGCTGGGCCGGCGCACCTACGACATCTTCGCCGCCTACTGGCCGCAGTACGAGGGCGACGAGGACTTCAAGATCGCCGAGCTCTTCAACCGGGTGCCCAAGTACGTGGCCTCCCGCGGCACGCCCGACCTCTCCTGGGTCGGCTCCACGCAGCTCGGCCCCGACCTGCCCGCCGCCGTCCGCGAGATCCGCGACCGCCAGGAGAGCATCCGGGTGGTCGGCAGCGTGAACCTGGTGCAGACCCTCCTGCGCGAGAAGCTCTTCGACCGCCTCGACCTGTGGGTGCACCCCATCATGCTCGGCGTGGGCAAGAAGGTGTTCGACGACGGCGCGGTGCCCTCCAACCTGTCGCTGCTAGCAGCGCCGGTCGGCACCCCGAACGGCACCGTGTACCTGCGCTACGGCCTGGAGGACGGCGTCCCGGCCACGGGCGACATGGGCGCCCCGGACCGCGGTGTGTGAGCAGCCGGGTCACGTGCGGCGGGGTCACCCGCAGCGCCCGGCGGCGTGAACGTAGAGTTGGTCGCACTCTGAGCGCCCAGAGTGCGACCAACTCTACGTTCGACTGCACCGGCCCTCGCGAGCGGGCGTGCGCCGGGCGGCAGCCGGCGTCACCGACCGTCGCGGCCCGCCAGCGCTTCCCGCAGCTCCGCGCGGAACCGCTCGTCGGCCTCGATGACTGACCCCTGGATACCTCCACGGACCAGCCGTCGGTCCTGGTCGATCACCTCCTGCCAGCGCCGCACGCTCGCCTCGGACAGCAACGGGGCAAGCGTGGCCAGCGCCGTCACCGTATCGGCCTCGCTGTACTCGCCCGCCTGGCCGGCGAGGCGTTGCGCGACCTCGTCGACGGCGACGTCGCAACCGGCCTGGACCAGGGCTGTCGCCGCGGCCGCGAGCGCGATCGGATCGGCCAGGAAGCTCCGCAGGCCGGCCTCCACGGGTGCCGCTGCCGGGCCGAGCAGCACCGCGGTGCGTGCTGCCGCCGCACACTGGTAGCCCCACCAGCTGTAACGGTCCCGGCCCGACAGCCGGTCAGCGACCTCCGTCACCGCCCCGAGCACGAGCGAGGGGTCGTTCGTGCGCTCCCATACGGCCTGTGCCGCGACCAGCTTCCGGTCGATGTCCCGAGTGGTGAGCTGGCCGTAGGGCGGTAGCGGCGCCGCCGCGAGCTCGCGCAACTCCTCGATGCCGGGCTCCTCCGTCATGCGGAGCGCCTGGGCGATCGTCGGCTCACCGAGCTGGAACGCAGGCGTCCGGCTCGGGCGCAGGCCCATGGCCTCCGCCAGGCGGCGCCCGTCGTCGTCGTCCGCGTGCTTCGCGGCGAGGGAGCGCAGCAGTTCGGTCGCGGCACGGGACGCCTCGACGGCTCGGCGTGCGGCCCAGAGCACCGCGCGCAGGTCGGCGGTGTCACGCTCGGCGGCGTCGAGCAGGAGCCTGGCCGCCTGTTCACCCTGCTCGCCGTCACACAGTTGACCAACCACCCAGGACAGTGGTTCGGCTCGGCCGACGTCGAGCATGCGCACGCCGATGCCTGTGTAGTTCCTGACGGACAGGAGCGCCTCCCGCGCGCGGTCGCTCCACGGCAGCCCGGCGTCCAGCGCGGCGAAGACGCTCGCCAGGCGCACCGCGTCGGCGCCGTCCCCCTGGGCTGCCGTGATGAGCGCCTCACGGTCCGGCGCACCGCAGCGCACCAGGGCGATCAGCGCCTCGGCACGTACGAGCTCAGCCGAGTCGCGCTCCAGCACCGTTCGCAGGGTGGGCAGCACGTCGGGGGTGCGGGCCTGGCCGATGGCGTGCACGGTGGCCTGCCGCACGTCCACGTCCGGGTGGGACGCGAAGGGTAGGAGGCGGCCGACCTCGGCGCGGACGGCGTCGCGCACGTCCTCCTCCGCGCCGGGGGCTGTGTCATCGCTCGCCGCCATCGCGCCGAGCAGCCAGATGCACTGCTTGGATGCCGCACCCGCGGCCGCGAGACGAGCGAGGAACGGGACCACCGCGGCCGAGGCCGAGTACACGGTGCCCTGATGACAGATCGAGCCCCACAGGTCACCAGCGGCGTTGTCGGTCCCGGTGTCGTCGTCGAGAGCGAGCGCCCGGAGCATCTCCGGAAGGTCGGTGGCCTCCCCGTAGGCGTGCGAGACGGTGGTCCAGTCGAAGGCTTCGACGGCGGCCAGGACGGCGGCCACCTCGGCGCTCGGGGATGTGATCTGCTGCGACATGGCGGACACCATGCCACCCGCCACTGACACCCTTGAGAGCCCGGCCCACGGCGCCCGACGAACGTAGGCCTCGTCGCTCTCTGAGCACTCAGAGAGCGACCAACCCTACGTTCGTCGCCCCGCCCCGCCGGTGGGGCGGGGCGACGGGGCTAGACGGCGTAGGACTGGGCGTACTCCGGGCTCGGCGGGATCGGCTGGATGACGTCGAGCAGCACGCCGTCGGGCGCCGGCACGATGAAGTGCCGCTGCCCGAAGTCCTCGTCCCGGAGCGTCAGGACCGGGGTCAGGCCGAGGTGGTCGGTCAGGCGCGCGTGCACGGTGTCGACGTCGTCGACCTCGACGTTGACGAGCACGCCGCGCGGGAGCGCACGGTAGCCCTCGGGGACCGTCGGGTGGTCGTGGGCGACCACGGCGAGCTCGAACGCGCCGAGGCGCAGGCTGACGTACCAGTCGGACTCATAGGTGGTCTCGAACCCGAGCGCGTCGCGGTAGAAAGCCGCTGCGGCGGCGACGTCCTGCGCCATGAGGACCGGGTAGAGGCTGGTGACGGACATCGGACGCTCCTTTACGTACACTGTGTATGTAACGAGAACCACGATACATACACACTGTACGTAAAGGAAGAGCCCGTGCCCCGTGCCTCCGCGGCAGCCGCCGCCCACACCGCCCGCCAGGTGCTCGACTCGGCGACCGACCTGTTCGCCGCGCGCGGCTTCGCCGCGGTCTCGCTCGACGACGTCGCCCAGGCCGCCGAGGTGACCCGCGGCGCGGTCTACCACCACTACGGGAACAAGCAGGGGCTGTTCCTGGCGGTCGCGGCCCGCCTCCAGGCGCAGGTCGCCGACGCCGTGGTCGCGGCCGCCGACGGCGCAGGCAAGGACGCGCGCGAGCAGCTCCGCGCGGGGTCGCACGCCTTTCTCGACGCCATCACCGCAGGTCCGGCCCTGCGGGTGCTGCTCGTGGACGCCCCGGCCGTCGTCGGCTGGGCGGAGTGGCGGCGCCTCGACGAGGCGAACTCGGCGGCGCACCTGCGCGAGGCGCTCCGCGACGTCGGCATCGCCGACGACCTGCTCGACGCGCTGTCCGCGCAGCTCTCCGGCGCCATGAACGAGGCCGCGCTCTGGGTCGCGCAGCAGCCGAACCGGGCGGCGTCGGCGCGGCGGGCGCACGCGGCGCTGGACCGCCTGCTCGCGGCGGCCCTCCCCTGAACCGGGGCCAGGCCACCCACTGCTGAGGAAGGTTCAGCAGGCTCCGGGCGACCGCTTCCGCAGCGGTAACGGCCCCCTGGGGCCTGCTGAACCCAGCTCAGTCCAGGCCGGCGGCGCGCGGCTCAGCCCGAGCGGCCCGTGCGCATCGCGCCGACGATCAGCACGATCCCCACGACGGCGAGGATCGGCCCGACGATCGCCCACAGCGCCACGCCCGTCATCGGGCTGCCGGCGAGGTAGCCGAGCCCCTGCACGGTGAACACGCAGCCGATGGCGACGAGCACCAGGCCGGCCACGATCAGGCCAGATCTCATCGTTGCCTCCGAGGACGAGGACCAGTCATCTCGACCGTACCGTCAGTACTTGTGGGTGCCCAGGGTGGTCGACGAGATCATCGCGTCGTCGCTGTAGCAGTAGCCCCAGCCCTCGCCCGGCTCGACGGAGCGCATGAGCGGGTGCCCCGAGTCCTTGAAGTGGGCCGTGGCGTGCTTGGCCGGGGAGGAGTCGCAGCAGCCCACCTGCCCGCACACCAGACAGCTGCGCAGGTGCACCCAGGTGCCGCCGAGGGCGAGGCACTCGGGGCAGCCCTCCCGGTTCTCGGGTTCGAGGACCGCGACCTGGTCCAGATGCGTGCACTCGTCGGTCATCGTTCGATCCTCACGTCGCTCCGGTGGGTCTCCCGCCGCGTCCGGTACCACCCGCTGCGGATGGCACAGAGTCTAGGCCGGGGACGACGCCGGCGGGCCGCCGCGGGTGCTCTCGCGCGCCGTGATCCGGTGGGGCACCACCACGTGCTCCGCCGGCGCGTCCGGCTCGGCGATGCGCCGCATCACGAGGCGCACCGCCTCCGCGGCGAGCCGGGGCAGGTCAGGGGTCACGGTGGTCAGCGACGGCACGGAGAACTCCCCGTCCTCGATGCCGTCGAAGCCGGCCACCGCCACGTCGTCGGGCACCCGCAGCCCGCCGTCGTGCAGGGCGCGCAGCGCGCCCAGGGCCATCAGGTCGTTGAAGCAGAACACCGCGTCGAAGTCGACGCCGCGGGCCAGGAGCTGAGCCACGGCGTCGGCGCCGCTGGCGCGGTGGTAGTCGGTGCACTCGACCACGAGGTCCGGGTCCACGGCCACGCCGGCCTCGGCGAGCGCCGCCAGGTAGCCCTCGCCCCGCAGCCGCCCGGTCCCGGCGCCGCTCTGCAGGCCGATCCCCGCGATCCGACGTCGGCCCAGGTCCAGGAGGTGCCGCGTCACGTCGCGGGCCGCCGCCACGTTGTCCACGCCCACGTGGTCGACGCCCGCCGGCTCCCCGTACTCCCCCAGCAGCACCAGCGGCGTCCCGTCCCGCCGCTCCGCGACCTCCGCCACCGACGTGACCAGCGGGCTGAAGACGACGCCGTCGACCAGGTGGCTCGGCAGGCCGTCGAGCACCGCGCGCTCGCCCGCCAGGTCGCCCGACGTCTCCTCGATCAGCACCGACTGTCCCACCGCCCGCGCCGCCGCCGCGAGCTCCGAGGCCAGGCCCGCGAAGTAGGGCGACGTCAGCTCGGGCAGGGCGATCGCCAGGAACCCGGCCCGCCCGTGCCGCAGGCTGCGCGCCGACGTGTTGGGGCGGTAACGCAGCTCCGCGATGGCGGACTGGACCCGCTCCCGGGTCTCCGGCCGCACGTTCGGGTGCCCGTTGATCACGTTCGACACCGTCTTGAACGAGACCCCGGCGCGTTCCGCCACGTCGCGCAACGTCACCCTCACAGATAGCCCCTGACCTGGCCGCGAACTCGATCCGCCCGCGCCCCGCGGCCCGGCGGAGCAGCGCTCCGTGCGGGTCGGGACACTGCTCCGACAAGGCTAGACCACCGCCAGGTCATGCCGGGCGGACGGCCAGGCGGACGGCCTGGCCGACGGCGGACGGCGGCCGGGCGGGCGGCCGCGCGGGGTTAGCCTCGCACCGGCACGCCCGCACGGGCCGCGCCGGCGTGGCAGCCCGGAGAGGAACAGCAGTGGAACGCAACCAGGTCCGCGAGACGACCGACCAGGACGAGGCGGTCGTGCTCCAGCTCATGACCGAGTACATGACGTGGGCGCTCGCGACCTTCGAGGAGACCTACGGCTTCGCGATGGGCCTCGACGCGCGGCACACCAGCGCCGACCTGGACAAGTTCCGCCGGCCGACCGGCCTGATGGGACTCGCCGAGGTCGACGGTTCGCCCGCCGGCGTCGCCGCGCTGCGCGCGCAGGACGACGGCGTGGTCGAGATCAAGCGGATGTTCGTGCGCCCCGAGCACCGCGGGGAGCATGTGGGCTCGGCGATGCTGGACTGGCTGCTGGAGCGCTCGCGCGCGGACTTCGGGGCGCGGATCGTCCGGCTGGACAGCAACCGCTTCATGACCGGGGCGCACCGCCTCTACGAGTCGCGCGGGTTCGTCGAGCGCACGCCGTACCCGGGCTCCGAGATCCCCGGCGAGCTCCAGCACCTGTGGCGGTTCTACGAGCTGTCGCTGGACTGACCGCGCCCGGCCGGCGCCCCCGCCGAACCCTTCACCGCCCCTTGCCGACCGCAGGTTATCCGTTGTAACTTCGCGCGTGGTTATCCGTTGTAAAGGAGCGACGGCCACGTCATCGAGGACGTGGCGCGCGGCCGCCCGAAGGGACGATCACCCATGGAGATACGGTTCGTAGCCGCCCTCGCCACGCTCGCGCTGGTCGCCGGCACCGTGGCCCTGCCCGGCACGGGAGGCGCCCCGCCCGCGGCGGCGGCCAGCGACCGGACGGCCGCCGGAAGCACGGCCGCCGACCAGGCCACGCCACCGCCGTCGGGCACCACCTACACCAACCCGGTCACCGACCCGTTCTCGGACACCTACGCCGACCCGGCCGTGATCCGCGGCAAGGACGGCTGGTGGTACCTGTACGCGACCAGCGACCCGCTGGTGTCGGGCGGCCCGTTCGGCAACATGCACGTGGCGAAGTCACGTGACCTGGCCACGTGGGAGTACGTCGGCACCATCTTCGACGGCGAGAACCGGCCCGCGTGGGCGGCGGAGGCGTCCTACTTCTGGGCGCCCGACATCCGGTACGTGAACGGCCAGTACGTCATGTACTACACGGTCACGGACACGGCGGCGAACCCCGACGCGTGGGACTACACGATCGGCGTCGCGACGGCGCCCACCCCAACCGGCCCCTGGACGGACTCCGGCGGTCCCGTCCTGGACCCGCGTCCGGCGCCTGGCGGCGGTTACCTCAATACGATCGACCCGGCCCTGTTCGCCGACGACGACGGCTCGCGCTACCTCTACTTCGGCGGCTTCAACGGCGGCATCTGGGTCACGGAGCTCGACGAGACCGGCACCCGCGCCGTGGGCGAGCCCACGCGCGTGACCGTCGCGGACCGCTACGAGGGCGCGTTCGTGGTCAAGCGGGACGGCTGGTACTACCTCATGGGGTCGTCGGCCAACTGCTGCTCCGGGCCCGTGACCGGGTACAGCGTCTACACGGGCCGGTCGCGCTCGCCGCTCGGCCCGTTCACCGACCACGAGGGCGTGGGCATGAACGAGTCCCGCGTGGGCGGCACCCTCGTCGTCGCGCAGAACGGCAACAGGTGGATCGGCGTCGGGCACCACGCGGTGTTCTCCGACGTGTCCGGGCAGGACTGGATGCTCTACCACGGCATCGACCGCGACAACGCGTGGCTGAACCAGCCCGGCGGCGTGAACCGGCGTCCGACCCTGCTGGACCGGCTCGACTGGATCGACGGCTGGCCCGTGGTCAACGCGGGCGCCGGTCCGAGCGAGGGGGCGCAGACGGCGCCGGTTGCCGCGAGCGAGCTGGGCATCGTCAGTGCCGATCCGACCTCGGGGCACGCGCTGCGGCGCGTCACGGGCACGCTGGCCCGGGGTGCGGACGACGCCGGCGACGCCGGGGCGATCGCGCGGCTGGTCCCGGACCGGCGGCACGCCGCCGTCGTCCAGACGACGCCCGCCCCGCGGGACGTGCGGGTCGAGACCGACGTGCGCCTGCCCGACGCCGAGGGGTCGTTCACAGTGACGGTCGGCAGTCCCGGCTCGGCCGGGGTGTCGGTGCGGCTGGACGCGCGGGAGCGCGAGCTCGTCGTCGGACAGGGGCGGCAGCAGGTGCGGACGACGGTTCCCGCGAACACGGACCTGACCTCGTGGCACGTGCTGAGCGTCGAGGCGCGCGACGGCGTGGTCGCCGCGCGGCTGTCGTCGAGCGGCCTGGGCGACGTGGACGCCGAGGCGCGGTTCGAGCCGCGGACGCCGCTGCCCCGCAAGGCGCCGGTGCGCCTGACGGCCGACGGCGCCGAGGCGCAGCTCGACAACCTGACCGTCGTGACTGCGCACGATCCGGTGACCGAGCGGGTCGCCGAGCCGCAGGCGGGCGCCGTCACGTTCGCCGAGGAGTTCGACGGCGCACTGGACGAGGGCTGGCGCTGGCAGCACCCCCCCGCCGCCGTCGACGTCGCGAACGGCGCCCTGACCTGGCCGCTGACCGGACACGACCTGGTGGGCACCCGGAACGACGCGCCGGTGCTGCTGCGCGACGCGCCCGACGGCGACTACGTGCTGGAGGCCACCGTGCGCCTGCCGCTGGGCGAGGCCACGGTGCGCAACTTCCAGCAGGCGGGCCTGCTGGTGCACGCGGGCGACGACGACTTCCTGCGGCTCGGCTCGGTGGCGATCGGCCGGACCCGCCAGGTCGAGTTCGGCAAGGAGCTCACGGCCGACGGTGCCGTCCGGTTCGGCGGCTTCGTCTCCGGCCCGGTGGCCGACACCATGCACCTGCGGCTGTTCCACACCACGGACCCGGCCACGGGCGAGCACCGGTACCGGTCTGCCACGTCGCGCGACGGCGACACCTGGCGGTTCGGCGCGACCTGGACGCTGCCCGCCGACACCGACCCGGCCATCGGGATCTACGCGGGCGGCGGCGCGTCGCCGGCGGTCAGCGCGGTGTTCGAGAACGTGCTGATCCGGGACCTGGGCTAGCCGGCGCAGCCGGGCCCGCTGGGCCAGAGCCGGGGCACTCCCTGGTCGGCCCTCCCCTTTGAGGCCCGGGTTTCTTCGCTTTGAGCCAGCGGC
>NZ_JBHWZO010000006.1:0-58799 GCF_042728455.1 Promicromonospora sp. NPDC060204 | reverse complement strand
GGTCAGGGCACCCTGACCAGGCCCGCCCGCGACCTCAGCGTCGGAGCGCCCGGACCTCAGAGCGCCCGGAGCCGCGGCAGCACGTCCTCGCTGAACTGCGTGAGGAACCGCTCCTGGTCGTGGCCGGGGCCGTGCACCACGAGGTGGTTGAGCCCGGCGTCGACGTAGGGCTTGATCATCGCGACGGCCTCGTCGGGGTCGGACGCGACGATCCAGCGCTTGGCGACCTGCTCGATCGGCAGCTCGTCCGCGAGCTGCTCCATCTCGGTGGCCGAGGTGACGCTGTGCTTCTGCTCCGGCGTGAGCGACAGCGGCGCCCAGAACCGGGTGTTCTCCAGCGCCGCGGCGGGGTCGCGGTCGTAGGAGATCTTGATCTCGATCATCTTGTCGACCTGCGCGACGTCACGCTCGGCCTTGGCCGCGCCCTCGGCGACCGCGGGCAGCAGCTTCTCCGTGTACAGGTCCATGCCCTTGCCGGACGTGCAGATGAAGCCGTCACCCGCGCGCCCCGCGTACTTCGCCACGAGCGGCCCGCCGGCCGCGATGTAGACGGGCACGGGGTTCTCGGGCCGGTCGTAGATGTTGGCGCCGACCAGCTCGTAGTAGTCGCCCTTGAAGTCCACGGACTCCTCGGTCCACAGGGCCCGCATGAGCTGCACGGCCTCGCGCAGGCGCGCGAACCGCTCCTTGAACTCGGGCCACTCCATGCCGGAGACGGCGGTCTCGTTCAGGGCCTCGCCCGTCCCTACGCCGAGGATGACCCGGTTCTCGGTGAGCAGCGCCAGCGTGGCGAACTGCTGCGCGATCACGGCAGGGTTGTACCGGAACGTGGGGGTCAGCACGCTCGTGCCGAGCTGGATGCGGGAGGTGCGCTCCCCCGCGGCGGCGAGCCAGGCGAGGGCCGACGGCGCGTGACCCCCCTCGTGCCGCCACGGCAGGAAGTGGTCGGAGACCATCGCGCTGTCCAGTCCCACCTCCTCGGCGCGTACTGCGAGCTCAACCAGCTCGCGCGGCCCGAACTGCTCGGCGGACGCCTTGTAACCGATCTTCAGAGTCACGGTTGCGACCCTACGCCGCATCGCGCGGGCGCGAACCCGCTCGTCGCGCACATCACATCCGTGCTGCTCAGGGCAGAATCACCCGGCCGGGGAAGTTCTCCCCATGGCTACCCCGGCCGGGTACCGCTAGGTTCGCCTCTGCCGGCCGACAGCAGGGGGAACGATGAGTGAGGTCTGGGGCGCCGACGTCGCGCAGCTGCGCACTCTCGCGACCACGATGCGCGACCGGACGCAGGCGCTGGAGTCCACGCGGGCCCTGGTTGACTCCCTGATCGACGACCTGGACTGGTTCGGCCCCAGCGGCCAGCAGTTCCGCGCCGAGTGGTCGGACACGCACCGCGGCGGCCTGACCGCGGCCATCGACTCCCTGGTGCAGGCGGGCAACGCCCTGGACCGCAACGCCGACGACCAGGAGCGCACCAGCGCGGACGCCGGGCTGGCGGGCGGCGCCGGGGTGGCGGGCGGCGCGGCCGGGATGAGCAGTGCCGGGGGCGGCACGGCCAGCGCCCAGGCGCCCGCGGCTCCCCCGGTGGCCACGCTCAGCCCTGACGAGTACACGGAGCTCTCGGACGCGGAACGCAAGGAATGGCTGGCCACGGCGTCCGACGAGCAGATCGCCGCCCTTCTGGCCGCCATGGAGGCGCAGGGCCTCTACCCGGGCCCGGACGCCGGTCCGGTCGCCAACGCGCACTGGACCCGGCAGGCCGCCCAGGACGCCGGCATCGACTACCGGTCCTGGGACCCGCGCCTCGGGGCCGAGGCGAACCGCGCGAACATCGAGGCCGTCTACGAGTACTACGCCGATCTCTACCTGAACAACCCGGACCTGCAGTGGGCCGGGATGGCCGCGATGATCGGGCCGTCGTTCGCCGCCGGGTTCCTCGACCTGGCCCTGATGCGCAAGGTCGCGCAGGGGGTCGAGGTCGGGGGCGAGGTGCTGCAGCACCTGCCGGGCGGGCTCCCCCAGGGCGCCCTGATCGAGCAGGTCGCGGGGATGACCGACGACGAGCTGCGGTTCTACGAGACGACGTTCCTGTCGATGCAGCAGGAGATCTTCCGCGACCAGGCCTCCATGCACGCCGCCTACGAGCACGGCGGCATGGCCGAGGTCCAGCGGATGTACGAGTCCGGGGCCATCGACGAGTCGGCGTACGACGCCTGGGTGGACATCGCGTCGGGCGACCCGGAGCGGGTCACCGAGGGCAACGTCGAGATGCTGCGCCGGGAACAGCAGGACATCATCGCGGACGACTACGCCGCCATGCGGGACCACCCGGTGACGGGCGAGGCGATGACCTACATGATGACCGTGGTCGGCGAGGCGTCGATCCCCGGTGCGGCCACGTTCGGCGAGTACGACCCGCTGCAGGTCACGGTGGAGACGCCCGGGCCGGAGCGGGTCGGCATCCCGTTCACCGGCATCTCCGCGGACAACCCGCTGCAGGGCTCGGTCACGATCACCACGCCGCTCCCGGACGGCAACATCGCGGACACGAACCAGCGCTGGGACTACATCACGGCCGACACGCTGCCCGCGTACCAGGAGCTGCTGCGGAACGACCCGGGCCGCGTCCAGGACATCCTGCAGACGGATGTGTCGGACCGCATCGAGGAGTACCGGCTGACCAACCCGGACCGGCTGGGCCGCATCGTGGACCGGCTGGCGACGGACTGGGGCGTCGATGTCGACCAGTGACGTCCGGCGCCGTGGCAGGGTGGGGGCCATGTCCGTACGACACGTGGTCCTGGCGGTGTGCGCGGTCCTCGTCCTGACGGTGACGACCGGCTGCACCGTCCGGGTCGGCGACGGGGACGACGACGGCGGTGTGGAGCTCTTCGGAGAGGGGAACAGCATGCAGTGGGACCTGACACGGCCGCTCGAGGCGGAGACGCTGGGGCTGCCGTCGGACCAGATGGTGATCGTCTCGGTGCCCGACGACGCCACCGTGAGCCTGACCCTCCCCACCGGCACCTGGTCGGGACGCACCGAGGAGATGACGGTGACCACCCGGCACGGCTACGTGGACCAGGTCGACCTGTACTGGACGGAGGCGGACGGGCAGGCCGCCGCCGACCGCATGGTGGCCGACGCGGACCTCCTCGGCGTGGACGGCGCCCGGGTCGCCGAATGGGCCGAGACGTCACGCTGGGCCGAGACCGCCGACGTCAACGAGACGCGCGCCAAGGACAACTACAACGGCGCGAACGGCGAGGTCTCCACGGCGATCAGGCCCAGCATGGCCATCGGGCAGGGCACGGGCACCCCCGTCCGGCTCTGGTACAAGTTCTACGTGCGCGACGTCGTGGAGACCGCCGGCTAGCCCCCGCCACCCAGCGCCCGGTACGTCCGGCTCGTCAGCTCGTGGTCGAGGTTCGGCTCCAGCCACGCGCTGGTCTCCACCACCCGCGGCAGGGACACCCCCGTGGTGATCCCCAGCCCGTCCAGCATCCACAGCAGGTCCTCCGTGGCGAGGTTGCCCGTGGCGGACTCCGCGTACGGGCACCCGCCCAGGCCCCCGGCCGACGTGTCGAACGTGGTGACCCCGTGCCGCAGCGCGGCGGCGACGTTGCCCAGCGCCTGCCCGTAGGTGTCGTGGGCGTGCAGGGCAAGCACGTCGTCGGGCAGGCCGGCGGCGTTCAGCGCGTCCAGCAGGGCGACGACGTGCCCCGGCGTCCCGACACCGATCGTGTCCCCCAGGGAGAGCTGCTCCGCGCCCAGGTCCATGAGCCGCTTGCCGGCAGCCACCACCTGCGACACCGGCACGTCGCCCTCCCACGGGTCGCCGAAGCACATGGACACGTACGCCCGCACGCGCATCCCCGCGGCGCGCGCCCGCGTCATCACCGGCTCGAACATCGCGTACTGCTCGTCCAGGGACCGGTTCAGGTTCCGGCGCGCGAACGAGTCGGTGGCGCTGGCGAAGACCGCGATGTGCCGCAGCCCCAGGTCGTAGGCGCGCTCCAGGCCGCGCTCGTTCGGCACCAGCACCGGCAGGTCGCGGGCGCGGTCACCGAGCCGGTCGACCAGCGCCCCGAGCACCTCGGCGGCGTCGGCGAGCTGCGGCACCCAGCGCGGGTGCACCAGGCTCGTGGCCTCCACGTACGGCAGGCCGGCGTCGAGCAGCCGCTCGACCAGGTCCACCTTGACCGCGGTCGGGACCACTGCCTTCTCGTTCTGCAGCCCGTCGCGCGGACCCACCTCGTAGACGGTCACGCGCTCGGGCAGGGCCGGGTCGCGCACCACCTGGGGCCGGCGGAACTCCCGGGGCTCAGGCGTCGGCTCAGTCGTCGGCTCAGGCATCAGCCACCTCCATGACGAACAGCACCTGCCGGGCCGCGACCTGCTCCCCGGCAGCGGCGCGGACCCGGACCACGCCGTCGGACGGCGCCACGAGCGCCACCTCCATCTTCATCGCCTCCAGCACGCCGAGCGCCTGCCCGGCGGTCACGATGTCGCCGTCGCGCACCTCCACGCGGGCCAGCGCACCGGGCATCGCGGCCACGACGACGCCGTCGGACAGGTCGGCCTCGGCCGCGCGGGAGCCGCCCGGCCGGGCGAACCGGAAGGTGTGCCCGCGCGTGCTCACCTCCACGGACCGGGGCTTCACGTCCACCACGAACCGGGCGGTCACGCCGTCCAGCTCCAGCAGCTCCAAGCCGCCGGCCCCGCCGGCAGCACCAGCAGCACCACCCATGGCCCGGCACGACGTCGGCGGCTCGCCGTCGCGCCGCACCTCGCCCCGGGAGACGCCCACGCGGAGCACCACGTCGTCGAGCTCGACCCACGTGTCGGCGGGCGGGCCGCCGAGCCGCCAGCCGTCGCCTCCGCCGAGCGCCGCGGCGGAGGCCACCGCCCAGGCGGCCGCCACCAGGGCGGGTCCCGGGTCCGGCGCGGGCAGCGGGTGGGTGTCCAGCCAGGCGGTGTGCACCTCGCCGTCGCGGAACGCGCCGGAGTCCGCGAGCGCCCGCACGAAACCGGTGTTGGTGACGAGGCCGCCGATCGCGGTGTCGTCGAGGGCGTCGACGAGGGCGTGCCGGGCGGCCTCGCGGTCGGGGCCACGCGCGATGATCTTGCCGACCATGGGGTCGTAGGCGGCGGGGACGACGGTGCCGTCCTCGAGCCCGGCCTCGACGCGCACGGTGGTGGGGCCGGTCGAGACGGGCCAGCGCACGCGGGTGGCGGTGCCGGCCTGGGGCAGGAACCCGCCGAAGGCGTCCTCGGCGTAGATCCGGGCCTCGATGGCGTGCCCGGTGACGGTGACGTCGTCCTGCGTGAAGCCCAGCTCGGCGCCGTCGGCGACGCGGAGCTGCTGCTCGACGAGGTCGATGCGCTGCCCGCGGACGCGGACGACCTCCTCGGTGACGGGGTGCTCGACCTGGAGGCGGGTGTTCATCTCGAGGAACCAGGCGCCCTCGATGCCCAGCCGGGTGTCGACCAGGAACTCGGCGGTGCCGACGCCGGTGTAGCCGACCTGGCGGGCCAGGTTCACGGACCACCGGTGCAGCGCGTCGCGCAGGGCCGGGTCGAGGTCGGGCGCGGGTGCTTCTTCCAGGACCTTCTGGTGGCGGCGCTGGGCGGAGCAGTCGCGTTCGTGCAGGTGCAGCACGGTGCCGTGCTCGTCGGCGAGGACCTGCACCTCGATGTGCCGGCCGTGCTCGACGTAGCGCTCCAGCAGCAGGGTGTCGTCGCCGAACGCGGCGGCGGCCTCGCGCCCGGCCGCCGCGATCGCCGGGGCGAGCTCGGGCTCGGCGCGCACGATGCGCATGCCCTTGCCGCCGCCGCCGGCGGCGGCCTTGACCAGGAGGGGATAGGTCGGGTTCCCCTGCATGGCGAACCAGCCACCCCCGGTGACCTTGCCGAGCGACTGGAGCACCGGCACGCCGGCTTTCCGCGCGATCTCGCGTGCGGTGTCCTTGCGTGCCATGGCGTCCATCGCCTCGGGCGGCGGGCCGACCCAGGTCAGCCCGGCGCCGATCACTGCGCGGGCGAGCTCTGCCTGCTCGGACAGGAACCCGTAGCCGGGGTGGACGGCGTCGGCGCCGGTCTCCTTCGCGGCGGCGAGCAGCGCGGGGATCGACAGGTAGGACTCGGCGGCGGGCGTGGGGCCGATGCGGACGGCGACGTCGGCGGCGCGGGTGTGCGGGGCGCCGGTGTCCGCGTCGGAGTGGACGGCGACGGTGCGCAGCCCGAGCCGGCGGGCGGTGCGGATGATCCGCAGGGCGATCTCGCCGCGGTTGGCGATCAGGAGGGTGTGCATCGTCATCACATCCGGAAGATGCCGTAGGAAGGTTCGGGGATCGGCGCGGCGGCCGTGGCGGCCAGCCCGAGGGCCAGGACGCGGCGGGTGTCGGCGGGGTCGATCACGCCGTCGTCCCACAGGCGCGCCGTGGCGTAGTAGGGGTTGCCCTGGGTCTCGTACTGCGCGCGGATCGGGGCCTTGAACGCCTCGACGTCGGCGGCGGGGGCATCGGCGAGGTCCTTGCGGACCGTGGCCAGGACGGAGGCCGCCTGCTCGCCGCCCATCACGGAGATGCGGGCGCCGGGCCACATCCACAGGAACCGGGGGTCGTACGCGCGGCCGCTCATGCCGTAGTTGCCGGCGCCGAACGAGCCGCCGAGCACCACGGTGAACCGGGGCACGGAGGTGCAGGCCACGGCGGTGACCAGCTTGGCGCCGTCCTTGGCGATGCCGCGGTGCTCGTACTCCTTGCCGACCATGAACCCGGCGATGTTCTGCAGGAACACCAGCGGGATGCGCCGCTGGTCGCAGAGCTGCACGAAGTGCGCGCCCTTGAGCGCTGACTCGGAGAACAGGATGCCGTTGTTGGCGACGATCCCGACCTGGTAGCCGTCGATCCGCGCGAACCCGCACACGAGGGTCTCGCCGTAGCGGGCCTTGAACTCGGCGAGCTGGGAGCCGTCGACGATCCGGCGGATCACGTCGCGCACGTCGTACGGGGTGCGCGGGTCGGCGGGCACGTCGTACAGCCCGTCGGGGTCCAGCTCTGGCTCCTCGGGCGGCACGCGGTCCAGCACCTGCGCGGGCGCCGGGGTCGTGGCGATGATCTCGCGCACGATGCGGAGGGCGTGGGCGTCGTCGTCGGCCAGGTGGTCCGCGACGCCGGACGTGGTGGTGTGCACGACGCCGCCGCCCAGCTCCTCGGCGGTGACGACCTCGCCCGTGGCGGCCTGCACCAGGGGCGGGCCGCCCAGGAAGATCGTGCCCTGGTCCCGCACGATGACGGCCTCGTCGCTCATCGCGGGCACGTACGCGCCGCCCGCGGTGCACGACCCCATGACGGCGGCGACCTGCGGGATGCCGCGGGCCGAGAGGTTGGCCTGGTTGTAGAAGATGCGCCCGAAGTGCTCCCGGTCGGGGAACACCTCGTCCTGCATCGGCAGGAAGGCGCCGCCGGAGTCCACGAGGTAGACGCACGGCAGGTGGTTCTCGGCCGCGACCTGCTGCGCGCGCAGGTGCTTCTTGACGGTGACCGGGTAGTACGTGCCGCCCTTGACGGTCGCATCGTTGGCGACGACCACGCACTGCCGCCCGGCGATGCGCCCGATCCCGGTGACGATGCCCGCGCTGGGCACCGCCCACTCGCCCCCGTACATGTCGTAGGCCGCCAGGGCCCCGATCTCGAGGAACGGGCTGCCCGGGTCGAGCAGCCGGTCCACCCGGTCGCGGGCGAGCAGCTTGCCGCGCCCGGTGTGGCGGGCGCGCGCCTCGGGCGAGCCGCCCTGGCGCACGCGCGCCAGCCGCTCGCGCAGCTGCGCGGTCAGGGTGCGCAGATCCGGTCCAACGCCGACGTCGGTGGTCATGTGCCGCAGCCTATCCTTCCGGTTAATGATCGTTAACCCCCCGTTCCGGCAGGTCACTCCTAGACTGCTCCGGTGACCCCGCGCAGGCAGCAGATCCTGAGCACGGCGGCGAACCTGTTCGCCGCCCGTGGCTTCCACGGCGTCTCCATGGGAGACATCGGCGCGGCCGTCGGTGTGTCCGGCCCCGCCCTCTACAAACATTTCGCCGGCAAGGAGGACATCCTCGGGCAGTGCCTCCTGCACGCCTCCGACCAGCTCCTGGCCGGTGCGCGGGAGCTGCTGTCCGACGACGGCGCGCCCGCCGGACCGCACGAGCCGAGCGGACCCGACGGCGCCCTCGCCGCCCTGATCGCCCGGCACGCCGACTTCGCCCTCGACAACCCCGCCCTCATCGTGATCCAGGAACGCGAGTGGGGCGCGCTGGGCGCCGACGCCCGCGCGCAGGTGCGGGAGCACCAGCTCGCGTACATCGACGTCTGGACCGACGCGCTGCGCCCCCTGCGCCCGGACCTCGGCGGCACCGAGGCCCGGGCCGCCGTGCAGGCAGCGTTCGGCCTGCTCAACTCGACGCCGCACAGCGCCCGTATCGGACGCGCGGCCATGCGGGCCCTCCTGACCCGCATGGCCCACGCCGCCCTGCTGACCCCGGCGGTGGAGCTCACTCCACCGGCAGGCCCAGCCCCCGCGCGATGAGCATGCGCTGCAGCTCGGACGTCCCCTCGCCGATCTCCAGCACCTTCGCGTCCCGGTAGAAGCGGGCGATCGGCCCGTCCTCCATGACGCCGTAGCCGCCGAAGACCTGCGCCGCGATGCGCGTGGCCGTCACGGCGGACTCCGTGGCGTAGAGCTTGGCGACCGAGGAGGCCCGCCGGAACTCGTCGAGCGGCGCCCCCGAGTCCTTCAGCGCCGCGGCCCGGTAGGTGAGCGCGCGGCTCGCCTGGAGCATGACCTCGACGTCGGCGATCTGGAACGCGACACCCTGCTTGCGGCCGATCGGCCCGCCGAACGTGGGGCGCACGCCAGCGTGCTCCACCGCGAGCTCCAGCATGGCCTGGATGCAGCCGGTCGCGAGCGCCGCGACGGCCACCCGCCCCGTGTTCAGGCAGATCATGAGCTGCTTGAACCCGTTGCCGCGCTCCCCCAGGAGGTTGGCCTCGGGCACGCGCACGTCCTCGAACCGCAGCGCGTGGGTGTCGCAGGAGCGCCAGCTCATCTTGTCGTGCAGGGGTTCGACGACGTACCCCGGGGTGTCGGTGGGGACGATGATGGCGCTGAGCTCCGGGCTGCCGTCCGGCCGGGTGCCGGTGCGCGCCGCGACGGTGCAGACGCTGGTGATGGGCGTGCCGGAGTTGGTGATGAACTGCTTGGCGCCGTTGACGACCCACTGGCCGTCAGTCAGCTCCGCGGTGGTGGTCATGGCGTTGGCGTCGCTGCCCGCGCCGGGTTCGGTCAGGCCGAACGCGCCCAGCTGCCGTCCGGCGACCAGGTCGGGCAGCCAGGTCTTCTTCTGCTCCTCGGTGCCGAAGGCCAGGAGCGTGCCGACGCCGAGGCCGACACCGGCCCCGAGCGTGATGCCGACGGACTGGTCGACACGGCCGATCTCCTCGACGGCGATGCAGAGGCCGGTGAGCCCGAGGTCGGACCCGCCGTACTCCTCCGGGGCGGTCAGGCCGAACAGGCCCAGCTCACCCATCTGGTGCACCACCTCGACGGGCAGGCGACTCTCCCTGTCCCATCGGGCGATGTGGGGCGCGATCTCGCGGTCGGCATAGTCACGTACCGCGTCCCGGAGCTTGGTGTGCTCCGGGTTCTCTGGTGTATGCATGTTGCGCATGTCACAGAGGTTAACCACCATTAACCTCACAGCGCCAGGCCCCACCCGGAGGACTTCTCGATGACCACCCTCAGTCAGGTCGCCTACGACGTCGTAGCGCTCGACCGACCCGACGCCCAGCCCGCCGCCGAGCCCGTCGCGTACGCCCGGATCACGCTCGATTCGCCCCGGCGGCGCAACGCCCTGTCCCTCGCCCTGCTCGACGAGCTGCGGGCCGCCCTGGACCGCGCCGCGCACGACGACGTACGGGCCGTCGTGCTCGCGGCCAACGGCCCCGCGTTCTGCTCCGGCGCCGACCTCACCGAGGCCCTGGCCGAGGGCATGACCGTCTCCGCGCGCCGGCTGGCCGACGTGCTGCGCGACCTGCTCGCCCTGCCCAAGCCCGTCGTGGCGCGCGTGCACGGGCCGGTCCGGGCCGGCGGCATCGGGCTGGTCGCCGCGTGCGACGTCGCGGTCAGCGCCGACCAGCTCACCTACGCCTTCACCGAGGCCCGCCTGGCGCTCGCCCCCGCCGTCATCTCGCTCGCGGTGCTGCCGCGGATGACGCCGCGCGCGGCGTCGCGCACCTTCCTCACCGGGGCGCCGTTCACCGCGGCGGAGGCCGCGGCCTGGGGCCTGGTGACCAGCACCGTGCCGCTCGCGGACCTCGACGCGGAGGTCGACGCCGTCCTGGCCGGCCTCGCGGCGGGCGACCCGGCGGGGCTGGCCGCCACCAAGGAGCTGCTCAACGCGGACACCCTGGCCCGCTTCGACACGCACGTGGACGAGGCGGTGACGGTCTCGGCCGAGCTGTTCGGCTCGGAGCGCGCCCGGGCCGCGATGGCGAGGCTGCTGGCGCGCTGACCCGGATGAGGCCCGATCGGGCGCGGGCTGATTGGATGGCTCCGTGGCCACCCGGATCTCCCAGCGCAACGCACGCTTCCAGCAGCTCCAGACCCTCGTGACGAACCGCAACAAGCGGCACCGCGCGGGCGAGTTCCTGGTGCAGGGCGTGCGGCCCCTCACCATGGCCGTCGAGCACGGCTGGGAGGTCCGCGCCCTGCTGTACGACGCCGAGCGCCGGCTCTCGCAGTGGGCCCGGGACCTGCTCGCGGCGCACCCGCACACCGAGCACGTGAAGATGGCGCCCGACCTGCTGGCGGAGCTCGCGGAGAAGGAGGACCCCGAGCTGCTGGCGGTCATCGCGATGCGGCCCGACGACCTGGACCGCATCGAGGCCGGACCCGACTTCCTCGGGGTGGTGTTCGACCGGCCCACCCAGCCGGGCAACATCGGCGCGATCGTGCGGTCGGCCGACGCGTTCGGCGCCCACGGCGTGATCACCACGGGGCACGCCGCCGACGCCTACGACCCCAAGTCGGTGCGGGCCAGCACGGGGTCGTTCTTCGCGATGCCGGTGGTACGGACCCCGTCCACGGCCGAGGTCATGGACTGGGTGACGGCGCGCCGGGCCGCCGGCCTGCCCGTGGTGGTCGTGGCCACGGACGAGCACGGCGACGCCGACGTCTCCGCCTACGACCTGACCCAGCCCGTCCTGCTGCTGGTCGGCAACGAGACCACGGGCCTGACCCAGTCGTGGCGCGACGCCGCGGACGTGACGCTGAGCATCCCGATGACGGGCTCGGCGAGCTCGCTCAACGCCGCGAACGCGGCCACGGTGGTGCTCTACGAGGCCCGCCGACAGCGGCTGGCCCGGTAGCTCAGAGCTCGATGGAGAGCATGCGGCTGCCCGTCGTCTTGACGTAGCCCAGGCTCGCGTACAGCCCGTGGGCGCCGCTCGGGTTGGCCGTGTCGACGTCGAGGGCGGCGTACTCCATGCCGTCGGCGGCGAACGCCCGCATGCCCGCCGCGAGCGCCGCGAGCGCGGCCTTGCGGCCCCGGTAGGCGCGGCGCGCGCCGAGGATGTCGATGTACCCGAACGAGTACCCGCGCACCGCGAAGTCCTCGGGGTAGTGCCCGGCCAGCGAGTAGCCCACGACGAGCGGCTCGCCGGCGCGCAGCGCGGCGGCGGTCTCGGGCTCGGTGTCGGGCGAAGCCAGCAGCGCGTCGACGTCGGGGGCGTCGTCGACCACGACGAAGGACCACTGGGGGGCGAAGCCCGCGCGCTCGGCCCACTGCTCGCGGGTCTGCGGCTGGCTGCCCCAGTGGTCGCGGAAGGCGTCGTTGTGGGCGAGGCGCGTGGCGTCGTCGAGCGCGTCGGACCACGGGGCGAGCCGCAGCGACCCGGACAGGGCCACGTCGGGCACGGGCGCGGCGTCGGGGCCGGTCAGGGGGCGCGCGAGGTCGGAGTAGTAGCGGCGCACCTCCATGCCGGCCCGCTCGTACAGGCGCTGCTTGCTCGCCGGGCCGTTGTCCTCGGCGAACACGGCGATGCGGGCGGGCACGTCCTTGCCCGACGCCGCCAGGAGCTGCCGGGCGCGGCCGATCGACCAGGCCAGCACCTCGCGGCCGATGCCCTCGCCGCGGCGGTCGGGGTGCACGCCACCCCAGGTGAAGGCGCGCACCGTGGTGACGTCACCGGGCGGGCTGACGACGTAGCCCCAGGCCACGAGGGCGCCGTCGGCGTCGAAGCCGAGCAGGGAGTCGCGGGTCATGTCGCGCCAGGTGCCGTCGAAGATCTCCTCGATCTCCTCGGCGGTCTCGACGTACGGCTCGGCGTCGGCGCGGGCGATGTGGTTGCGCAGGGCGAGCCACACGGGCACGTCCTCGCGGGTGGCGGGGCGCCAGGTGAGGTTGCCCGCAGTGGGCACGGTCACGGCCGCGGGGGCGGCGGCGCGCTCGGCGATCGGGGCAAGAGTGGTGGGGGCCGGGTTGGTCGGGGCCGGGGTGGTCGGCCCGGAACCTTCGGTCTCGGTGGTCATGGTGCGTCCTTCAGGTTCGGTGTGGTTCACAGCTCGATGGCGTACAGGGTGGAGCCGTCGCTCTTGGCGTAGCCCAGCCGCGCGTACAGCGCCGGGGCGCCGGTGGGGTTGTCGGTGTCGACGTCGAGCTCGGCGTGCTGCATGCCCTCGTCGGCGAAGACGCGCATGGCGTGGGTCAGCAGCGCGGCGGCGATGCGACGTCCGCGGTAGGCGCGGCGCACGCCCAGCAGGTCGGTGTAGCCCGCGGTGTAGCCCTGCGTCGCCCAGTCGTGCTCGTGCCTGCTGGCCCGGTGCAGCCCGACGACGTACGGGGTGCCGGGCGCGACGGTCGTGTCGCCGGGCTGCTCGTGCTCGGAGCCCGGGTAGCGCACCGACTCGTCGACCACGAGGAACGACCAGTGCGGCGCGAACGAGCTGCGGTGCGCCCGCCAGGACTCCGGGGTGCGCGGCTGGCTGCCCCAGTGGTCCCGGAACGCGTCGTTGCGGGCCAGCCGCGTGGCGTCCTCCAGGGCGTCGGTCCACGGCACCAGGCGCAGCGGGGGTTCCAGGCCGATCGCGGGCACGGGCGCGCTCAGGTCACGGAGCAGGTTGGCGTAGTAGCGCACGGGCTCGAAACCGCCCGCGCGCAGCAGGTCGCGCCGCTCCGCCGGGTCGCCGTCCACGAGGTCCACGGCGATCCGCGCGGGCAGCCCGGCCAGCCGGGGGGCGCCGTCGTGCGTCGCGAGCGCCTGCCGCGCGCGGCCGGTGGCCCAGGCGAGCAGCTGCGTGCCGATGCCCTCGCCGCGGCGGCTCGGGTGGACGCCGCCGAGGATCCAGGCGCGCAGGATGGTGGCGCCCTCGGTGGGGAACTGCTCGGCGTACGTGTACGCGAGCGGCGTGCCGTCGGCGTCGAGGCCGAGCAGCGTGTCGGCCGGGTCGTACGCGGGGCCGTCGAAGCTCTCCGCGATCTCGTCGGCCGGGGTGAACCAGTCGCGGCCGTCGGCCTCCTGGACGGCGCGGACGAGCGTCGCGAGCGAGGGCACGTCGGCCCGCGTCCAGGGGCGCCAGGTGAGGCCGCCCGCCGTCGGGTGCGTCAGGACGGCCGGCGCGGCGGCGCGGTCGGCGATGGTGGCGCGCACGGGTGACATGCCGCCACGCTAGGCGACCGGCGTGCGGTCGGCCACGGGATTTATGCCGGGGCGCCGGCCGGGGCCAGGCGGGCGAGCTTGTCGGCGTCGGCGGACCCGGTGTCCGGGTGGTAGACGACGAGCATCAGGTGCTCGGCGCCGCCGATGCCGAGCCGTTCCCGGTTGACGGTCAGCTCCCCGACCTGCGGGTGGTCGATCCGCAGCGGGGTGCCGCGCTGCCCGCGCACCTCGTGGCGCGCCCAGAGCTCGCGGAACCGCGTGCTGGCGGAGAGCTGTCCGACGAGCTCGACGAACCGCGGGTCGTCCAGGTCGGTGCCCGCCGACTGCCGCAGGCTGGCCACGAAGCACTCCGTGACGTTCGCCCAGTCCGGGTAGAGCGCCTGGGCGGCCGGGTCGAGGAACAGGTCGCGGAGCTGGTTGCCGCCCACGTCCAGGCGCGGGTCGACGGCGCGGGCCAGGGCGTTCGAGGCCACGACGTCGAAGTACCGTCCCTCGACGAACGCCGGCTGCACCAGCGAGTCCAGGAGCTTGCGCGCGCCGTCGGGCAGGGTCTCCTCCGCAGGGCGGCGCTCGCGCGGCCGGGCGTGCTGCCCGGGGGCGTCGGCGACGAGCGTGCGCAGGTGGGCGACGTGGGCGTCGTCGAGGCGCAGCACGCGCGCCAGCGACTCCAGGACCTGCGCGGACGGATTGCGGTCGCGCCCGCGCTCCAGCCGCAGGTAGTAGTCGGCGCTGATGCCCGCGAGCAGCGCGACCTCCTCGCGCCGCAGCCCCGGCACGCGCCGTCGGCCCGCCTCCGGGAGGCCCGCCTGCCGGGGCGTGACCAACTCGCGCCGGGCCCGCAGGTACGCGCCCAGCGGGTTGGTCCGATCGCGGAGAGGGGGTCCTGGCAGACCCCGGTCTCGTCCGGGTCCTGGCTGGTCGGTGTCGCCGCTCATAACGTTCCCAACGGCCCGACCGGGCCGCCTATTTCTGGAGGAACGCATGACCGTCACGCTGATCACCGGGGCCAACAAGGGCATCGGGTTCGAGACCGCCCGGCTGCTGCTGGCCCGGGGCCACGACGTCTGGCTCGGCGCCCGGGACGCCGGGCGCGGCGCGAAGGCCGCCGCGGAGCTCGGCGCGCGGTTCGTCCAGCTCGACGTGACCGACGACGCCTCGGTCGCCGCCGCGCTGGCCGCGATCGACGCGGAGGCGGGCCGGCTCGACGTGCTGGTGCACAACGCGGGCGTCCTGGACACCACACTGGACGGCCCTACCGCGCTGCGGTCCTTCGACACCAACGCGGTGGGGATCGTGCGGGTCACCGAGGCGGCGCTCCCCCTGCTGCGCCGCTCCGCGAGCCCGAACGTGGTGACCGTCTCCAGCAGCGCCGGGTCCTTCTGGGCCGTGACCAACCCCGAGCGACCGGAGTACAGCCTGCCGATCGCCCTGTACGCGGCGTCGAAGGCGGCGGCCACCATGCTGACCGTGCAGTACGCCAAGGCGCACCCCGGCATCCGGTTCAACGCCCTGGAGCCCGGGACGGCCGCGACCGACATGACGGCGTCGTTCGGCATCGGCCGGTCGCCCGAACAGAGCGCCGCCGCCGTCGTGCAGCTGGCGACGCTCGGGCCGGACGGCCCGACCGGCACGCTCCAGGACGAGAACGGGACGCTGCCCTTCTAGGTCCTGGTGCGGGCGGCCGGGCCGGGCCGACGGCCTCAGGCGAGGTCCGCGAGCTCCTTCTCGAACCGCGTGCGCAGCGCCGCCTTCTCGACGGGCGGCAGCCACGCGGCCTCGACGCCGGCCAGCGCCATCTGGCGCAGCCGGTCGTCGGGCACCGCGAGGTCGTCGGCCAGGATCCGGTACTCCCCCGCGAGCGTGGTGGGGAACATGCCCGGGTCGTCGGACGCCGGGATCACGTTGAGCCCCGCGTCCAGCATCGCGGCGATGGAGGCCCGGCGCCACGGCCGCCAGGAGCGGCGCGACGTCGTGGAGATGACCGTGAACGGCACCTGCTCGTCGCGCACCCGCGCCACGACGTCGTCGTCCTGCAGGACGAAGTAGCCGTGGTCGATGCGGTCGCAGCCGAGCACGTCCAGGCAGGTGATCGTGTTGACCGCGACCGGGGCGTGCTCGGACGAGTGCGCCGTGCGGCCCAGGCCCGCCTCGCCGGCGAGCCGGTAGGCCGCGGCGAACCGCTCCGGCGGGCCCGCCGTCTCCAGGTTGTCCAGGCCGATGCCCGCCACGTACTCGTGCGGGTGGTCGACGACGGTGCGCACGCGCTCCAGCGCGTCCTCGCCCGAGCCCGACCGGTCGATCGCGGCGATGAGCCGGCCCGACATGCCGAAGTCGCGCTCCGCCATCCGGATGCCCTCGGCGTACGCCTCGACGGAGCCGAGGTAGCCCAGGGAGGCCAGGTGCTCGGGCACGGCGTCGAACGACACCTCGAGGTGGCGCGTCGCGCTCGTGCGGTGCGCCGCCTCGAAGGCCTCGTACGTGATCCTGGTGAGGTCGTCGGCGTCGCGCAGCACCTGCGTGACCCAGCGGGAGGCCTGGAAGAGCGAGTACGAGACCTCGGGCTCGTCCGCGCTGCGGCCCTGCGGCACCGGGATGCGGGTGTCGCGGTACAGCTCCGGGTCCGGAGGCAGGGAGTTGATGTCCGCGTAGATGCGCTCGGGCTCGGCGGGCAGGTCGAGGCCCTCCCGCCGGGCAAGCTCCGCGAAGGTGCTCGCCCGGACCGTGCCGATGAGGTGGCAGTGCAGGTCGACCTTGGGCATGCGGTCGAGCGCGGTGCCGGTCGTCCCGGTGCTTGTCGGGTCAGTGTTCGTGTCAGTGCTCGTCATGGTGTCGGGCCCGGTCAGCCGGCCGTCACCTCACGGGCGAACCGGTCCACCCACTCGCCCCGGGTGGGCACGAGCTCCGCGGGGTCGAGCGTCGAGTAGCCGGCCGCGACCGGGTCGGCCGCGATGTCGCCCACGACCGCCGCGATCGAGTCCGGCACGGTCGCGGCGGGGTTGACGGGCAGGTCGCCCACGAGCTCGGCGGACTTGGTCTGCGCCTCGGCCGAGAGCAGGTAGTCGATGAACTGGTGCGCGCCGTCCACGTTCGGGGCGCCGGCGGGGATCATCGCGCGGTTGGTGGCCATGTACCGGCCCGTGGCCGGCGGCGTCCACGCGTAGGGCTCGCCCGAGGCGACCAGGTCGGTCGCGAAGCCGCTCAGGGAGTCGGCGGCCACGATCTCGCCCTGGGTCAGCAGGTTCGTCACCTCGGTGGACGACGAGTAGAACTGCAGGATCCCGGGGGCCCAGCCGCCCAGCGTCTCCAGCGCGGTGTCGATGTCGTACGGCCCGTCGCCGTAGGTCTCCCCCACGCCCGAGACCATGAGCTGCCCGGCCGTGACCGAGATGTCCGGCAGCGCGAGGCGCCCGGCGAACTCGTCGTCGCCGTACAGGTCCCACTGCGCGGCCTCCTTCGCCGACAGCGCCTCGGTCGAGTAGATGGTCCCGTTGAGCTGGTAGCTGTAGGCGGGGCCGGCGTAGCCGTCCTCCAGCGCGAAGTCGGCCACCTCGTCCAGGGACGGCACCTTCGCGGCGTCGACCTCCTGGAACAGGTCGGTCTCCTGGCCGAGCGCGGCGTAGTAGTCGGAGATCAGCATGACGTCGATGCCGGAGTCGTCGCCCGCCACCTGGAGCTGGGAGAGCCGGTCGGCGTTCGAGCCCGTCTCCACCTCGACCTTGATCCCGGTCTTCGCGGTGAACGGGTCGATCACCGCCTCCTGGAACTCCTCCACGCCGAACGGGAACGTGGAGACGACGATCGTGTCCTCGGCCGCGGCGTCGTCCCCGGCGGAGCAGCCGGCGACCAGCAGGGCGGTGGCCGCGAGGCCGGAGGCGAGCGCCGTGGCGCGGCGGGCGGCAGCGCCGCGGCGGGCGGGGAGGTGGTGCGTCATGAGATTCCTTCGGTTGCGGGTTCGGCAGTCAGCAGGGCCAGGCGCGCGCGGGGCGCGAGGAGGCGGACCCGGTCGCCGGCCGACGGCGCCGGCCCGGTCGCGGTAGCGGCGTGGTCGGCCCGGTGGTCGGCCAGCAGGCGCACGGGCGCGCCCGCCGGATCGGTGGCGTCGAGGGTCACGAGCAGGTCGACGCCGCGGTAGGCGACGTCGGCCACGACGGCGTCGAGCACGACGTCGCCGTCGGCGGTGCCGCCGGCAACGCCGTCCAGGGGCGTGTTGGCGGGGACGATCCGCAGGTGCTCGGGGCGGACGGCGGCCTCCCGGCCGTCGGCCAGCGTCAGGAAGTTCTCGTAGCCGAGGAACTCGGCGACGAACCGGTCGGCCGGCGCGGGGAAGACGTCGCGGGGCGCGCCCGTCTGCACGACCTTCCCCGCGCGCATGAGCACCATCTCGTCGGACATCTCCAGGGCCTCGTCCTGGTCGTGCGTCACGAGCACGACCGTCAGCCCGGTCTCCGACTGGATGCGGCGGATCTCGGCGCGCATCTGCACGCGCAGCCGCGCGTCCAGGTTGGACAGCGGCTCGTCGAGCAGAAGCAGGCGCGGCCGGATGGCGATGGCGCGGGCCAGGGCGACCCGCTGCTGCTGGCCGCCGGAGAGCTGCTTGGGCTTGCGGTCGCCCAGGTGCCCCAGGCCCACGAGCTCCAGGGCCTCCCCGGCCCGGCGCCGCCGCTCGGCCGCGGGCACCTTGCGCATCGTCAGGCCGTAGGCCACGTTGTCGGCGACCGTGAGGTGCGGGAACAGCGCGTAGGACTGGAAGACCATGCCCAGGTCGCGCTTCTCCGGCGGGGTACGGGTCGCGTCCTGGCCGTCGATCAGGATGCGGCCCGACGTCGGAGAGGCGTACCCGGCGAGCATGCGCAGCGTCGTCGTCTTGCCGCAGCCGCTGGGGCCCAGCAGCGTGGTCAGCCGGCCGCGCGGGATGCGGAGGTCGATCTGGTCGACGGCGGTGAAGCTGCCGAACCGCTGGGAGACGCCGACGAGCTCGGCGGCGGGGGTGGTCATCGGTTGATTCCTCCGAAGATCTTGGCGAAGCCGACCGTGCGCTCCGCGACGACGGCCACCACGACGGTCGCGGCCAGCACGAGCGTGGACGCGGCGGCGACCATCGGGTCGTAGCTCTGCTGGACGTAGTCGAGCATCGTGACGGGCAGCGTCCGGAAGTCGCGGGTCTGCAGCAGCAGCGACAGCGGCACGTTGTTGAACGAGGTGACGAAGCCGAGCAGGCCCGCCGAGATGAGGCCGGGACGCAGCATCGGCAGCGTCACGGTGACGAACGCGCGCAGCGGCGAGGCGCCCAGGCCGCGCGCCGCCTCCTCCAGGGCCGGGTCCGCCAGCGCCAGGGACGCCCCGGTGACGCGCACCGCGTAGGGCAGCAGGAGCGCCGTGTGGCCCAGCAGCAGGGTGGTGAAGTTGTCCAGGTGCAGGCCGATCATGAGCTGCTGGTACAGCGCGAGGCCCACCACCAGCTCCGGCACCACGAGCGGCGACAGGAACAGGCCCTCCAGCAGCCCCTTGCCCGGGATCCGGCCGCGGTGGATCGCGAGCGTGACCGGCACACCCAGCACCAGGGCCAGCGCGGTGGACAGCACCGCCAGCTCCAGGCTGGAGACCACGGCCTCCGTGAACGGCGAATACGCCACCGCCTCGCCGAACCACTTGAGCGACAGCCCCTCGGGCGGGAAGCGCAGCGTGCTGCCGGCGGTGAACGCCGTGGCCACGACGAACAGGATGGGCACGATCATGATCACGTAGCCCGCCACGGCGAGCGCGCCGGCCACGGGGTGGCGCAGACCTGGGGTCCGGCTCATGAGGTGGCTCCCTTCCGGCCGACGAACGCCGAGATCCCGGAGACCAGGAAGACCAGCACCGTCATCACGATCGCCGTGGCCGACGCCGCCGCCCAGTCGACCGTGACGCTCGCGTAGGAGAAGAGCTGGGTCGAGAGCATGCGCTGGCTCGACCCGCCGAGCAGGTACGGGGTGGTGTACGCGGTGACGGAGCCCGCGAACACGAGCGTGGCCGCGACCACGATCCCGGGCAGCGAGAGCGGCACCAGGATCGTCCAGAAGGAGCGGGTACGGCTGGCGCCCAGGCCCCGGGCCGCCTCGTCGAGGCCGGGATCGACCTGCGCGACGGCGGAGTAGCAGGTGATGACCGCCAGCGGCAGGAAGAGCTGGACCAGGCCCAGCACGATCGCCAGCTCCGTGTACAGGAGCTGGGGCGCCTTCTCCACGAGGCCCAGGCCGGTCAGGAGCTGCCCGATGACGCCGTTGGAGCCGAGCACCACCAGCCAGCCGAAGGTGCGCACCACGTTGCTCAGCAGCAGCGGGAAGATCGCCAGCGCGAGCAGCACGCCCGCCCACCGGGACTGCGACCGGGCCAGCAGCGAGGCGATCGGGAACCCGAGCACCACGCACAGCGCGGTGACGATCAGGCCGATGCGCACGGTGCGCCAGATGATCCCGAGGTCGTAGGGGTCGGTGAGCATCGCGCCCATGCGCTCGATCACCTCGGCGAACGTCACGCCGGGCGGGGCGAAGAGCATCGCGACCGCCGGCAGCAGGAACCCGACGAGCAGGAACGCCAGCCCCGGCAGGAGCAGCAGAAGTGTGGAACGTGCTCGCACGAGCCGTCTTTCGTTGATGGAACCGGTTCCATCGGACCCTAAGGCATGTGCGGCCGTGCTCCTGCAATCGCGCGTTAACTTCCTGTTACGCGCACGGGCAGAGCGGGCGGAAACGGTTGCATCGGCCGTCTAGAGTGTGCGCAACGACCAAGGAGGAACGGTGCCTGATCTGTCCGACGTCGCCGCGGTGGCCGGCGTCTCCAAGGCGACCGCGTCGCGCGCGCTGAACGGGAGCGGCCTGGTGGCCCCCGAGACCGCGGTGCGCGTGGTGGCCGCGGCCGCCCGGCTCGGCTACGTGCCCAACCGCGCGGCGCGCGAGCTCGCGCGCGGGCGCACCGGCATCATCGCCATCGTCGTCCCCACCCTGGACAACACCTTTTTCACCCCGATCATCGCGGGCGCCCAGGCGCGCGCCGAGGAGGCGGGCCTCCAGCTCACCGTGGCCGTGCACGCCCTGGACTCCGCGGACGCCGTCGAGCGGCTGTCCCGGCAGGTCGACGGGTTCCTCGTCGTCGCGCCGCGGGGCACCGACACGCTCGTGGCGGGGATCGGCGCGGCCAAGCCCGCCGTCCTGGTGGACCGCGAGATCGACGGGATGACGTCGGTCGTGGCCGACACCGCCACGGCGTTCGGCGCCCTGACCGAGCGGCTCGCCGCCGAGGGACACCGGCGCATCGTCTACGTGGGCGGCCCCGAGGGGTCCTGGCAGGACCGGCAGCGCACCGCCGCCGTGCGCGACGCCGCGGAGCAGGCCGGCGCCGAGCTCACCGTGCTCGGCCCGCGCCCGGCCACGTTCGTCGCGGGGGTCGAGGTGACGCCGGCCGTGCTGGAGACGGGCGCCACCGCCGTCGTGCCGTACGCGACCTCCATCGGGCTGGGGCTGCTGCTGGCGCTGGGCCCGCGCGGCGTCGAGGTGCCGCGCGACCTGGTGGTGAGCACGGAGCCCACGGTCATCGAGGCGCTCGGCCTGGAGCACACGCCCGCCATCGACGTGGACGGCGAGGAGCTGGGCCGCACCGCGATGGACCTGCTGGCGCGGCAGCTCGACGGGCAGGACGAGCCGGGCCGTCAGGTGCGGCTGCCGGTGCCGGTGCGGGGCTGACGCCGGTCGCCCGGTGCTCGGGCCCGCGCGCGCTCAGCGCAGCACGATCACGAGCTGCGTGAGCAGCGGCGCCACGACGAGGGCCGGCAGCAGGTCGCCGACCGGGATCTGCTTGAGGTGCAGCAGCCGCAGGCCGATGCCCACCAGCATGAGGCCGCCCGTGGCCGTGAGCGCGGCGATGTGCGCGTCCGGCAGCACGGACCCGAGCAGCACCCCGGCCAGCGTCACCAGACCCTGGACCACGCCGACGGACACCGCGGAGAGCAGCACGCCGACGCCGAACGACGACGCGAACGCGAGCGCCGCGAAGCCGTCGAGCACCGACTTGAGCAGGAGCTGGTCGATGCCGCGGCCCAGGCCGTCGGACAGCGACCCCAGGATCGCGAGCGGCCCGACGCAGAACAGCAGGGACGCGGTGAGCCAGCCCTCGATGAAGCGCTCGCGCGCCGCGGGGTCCTGGCCGGTCTCGGTCGCGTCGATCAGCACGGGACGGTGCGCGGTGCGCCGGCCGCCCGAGCGGCTGTCGGAGCGCCGGGCGTCGGAGCGGCGGGCCAGCCAGCCCTGGATCGTGCCGGCCAGCCCTTCGAGGCGGTCCTCGATCCGCAGCAACGAGCCGGCGATGCCGCCGATCAGCAGGGACCCGAGCACGATCAGCACGGGCGCGCCCGACCCCGTGGCGGAGACGAAGGCCGCGTCGGTGACCGCGAACGCCGACAGCGCGGCGACCAGCAGGGTCACGAGGCCGAGGATGTCGGTCACGACCGCATGGGTGCGCTGGGGCAGCCGGTGCCCCACCGCCATGCCGAGCAGCGACCCGACGACGATCGTCCCGACGTTGACAAGAGTGCCCAGGCCCGGGAAGTCGACGTTCACCGCGCGAGCCTACTGCGGCACGGCGATCCCGCCGCTCGACCGTCCCAGCAGTCGGCGTCCGCCGGCGCGGCCGGGCAGGCACGCCTCCGGGAGGAAGCCTTCGCAGCCGGGAGGGTAACGAGCAGGTAGCAGTGCTACCTCTCCGTTACCCCACCGGCCGCGTAGGTCTTTCCCCGGACCGGCGATGTCGTCCGACGCCGTGCGCCGGGGAGGGCCGTCACGGCGTGGCACCGTGGCCCGGGCTCAGTGGACCGAGAAGCCGCCGTCGACGAACAGCGAGTGCCCTGTGACGTAGCCCGAGGCAGCGCTGGCGAGGAAGACGGCGGCGCCCTCGAAGTCCTCGGGCACGCCGTTGCGGCCCACGGTGGTGCGGGCGGCGAGCGCCGTGACCTTCTCGGCGTCGTCCTGCAGGTGCTGGTTCAGCGGCGTGAGGACGAAGCCGGGCACGAGGGTGTTGGCGGTGACGCCGCGCGCGGACCAGGCCTCGGACTGGGAGCGGGCCAGCGACTCGAGGGCGCCCTTGGAGACGCCGTAGACGCCGCTGTCGACGAACGACCGGTGGGCCTGCTGCGAGGAGATGTGGATGAGCCGGCCGAAGCCGCGGGCCGCCATGCCGGGCGCGAACCGCTGCCCGAGCATGAACGGCGCCTCCAGGTTGACGGTCATGGTGACCTCCCAGGTCTCCTGGTCGACCTGGCCGAGGTGGGGGCGCAGGTTGATGCCCGCGCTGTTGACGAGGATGTCGGGCTCGCCGGCGGCCGCGACGATCCCGTCGGCGGCGGCGCGGATGCCGTCGCGGCTGGAGAGGTCGGCGACGACGGTCTCCACGGCGCAGCCCCGTTCGCGCAGGCCGGCGGCGACCTCGTCGAGCCTGTCGGCGCCGCGCGCCAGGAGCACGGTGCGTGCCCCGGCCTGGGCGAGGGCCTCGGCGATGGCCCGGCCGATGCCGGAGCTGCCGCCGGTCACCACGGCGGTGCGACCCTCCAGGGAGAAGAGGGTGGTCAGGTAGTCGTGCGTCGTCATGTCGGGGACGATACCCGCGGGGAGACCGCCTGCCGGGCACGTACGGCGTCGTCGTCCGGCCAAGGCTTACGCTGCCCGGGTGACCGCACTGCCCGCCGCCCCGCCCTCGCTCGCCGAGCGTTCCGCCGCCCTGCTGGAGGCGATGCGCACGCGCGTGGTCGTGGCCGACGGCGCGATGGGCACGATGATCCAGGAGGCGAACCCGACCCTGGACGACTACCAGGGGCTGGAGGGCTGCAACGAGATCCTGACGGTCTCGCGGCCCGACCTGATCGCCGGGGTGCACGACGCGTTCCTCGCGGTGGGCGTCGACGCGATCGAGTCGAACACGTTCGGGGCCAACTGGTCGAACCTGTCGGACTACGGCATCGACGACCGGATCCGCGAGCTGGCCCGCGAGGGCGCCCGGATCGCGCGCGAGCGGGCCGACGCCCACGCGACGCCGGACCGGCCGCGATGGGTGCTGGGCTCGATGGGACCGGGCACCAAGCTGCCGTCGCTGGGGCACACCACGTACGAGCACCTGCGCGACACGTTCGCGGAGCAGGCGGCGGGCCTGATCGAGGGCGGCGCGGACGCGCTGCTGATCGAGACCAGCCAGGACCTGCTGCAGGCCAAGGCCGCGGTGACGGGCTGCCGGCAGGCGATGGCGGAGACCGGGCAGCGGGTCGCGGTCATCGTGTCGGTGACGGTGGAGACCACCGGGACCATGCTGATGGGCTCGGAGATCGGTGCGGCGCTGGTGGCGCTGCAGGCGCTGGACATCGACGCGATCGGCATGAACTGCGCCACGGGTCCGGAGCAGATGAGCGAGCACCTGCGGCACCTGTCGCAGCACGCCCAGATGCCGGTGGCGTGCATGCCGAACGCGGGCCTGCCGGTGCTGGGGCCGCACGGCGCGTCCTACCCGCTGACGCCGCAGGAGCTGGCCGCCGCGCACACGCAGTTCGCGCGGGAGTTCGGCCTGGGCCTGGTGGGCGGCTGCTGCGGCACCACCCCGGAGCACATGCGCCTGGTGGTCGAGGCTGTGGGCGGGCAGCCCGTGGCGCCGCGCGAGCCGGTGCGCGAGAACGCCGTCGCCTCGCTGTACTCGGCCACGGACCTGCGCCAGGAGACGAGCTTCCTGGCGATCGGCGAGCGCACCAACGCCAACGGGTCCAAGGCGTTCCGCGAGGCGATGCTGGAGGCCCGCTGGGACGACGTCGTGGACATCGCCCGCGCCCAGACCCGCGACGGCGCGCACCTGCTCGACGTGTGCGTGGACTACGTGGGGCGCGACGGCGTAGCGGACGTGCGGGACGTCGTCTCCCGCCTCGCGTCGGCAAGCACGCTGCCGCTGGTGATCGACTCCACGGAGCCCGCCGTGATCCGCGCGGGCCTGGAGCTGCTGGGCGGCCGCGGCGTGGTCAACTCGGTCAACTTCGAGGACGGCGACGGGCCGACGTCGCGGTTCGGGCGGATCATGCCGGCGGTGGTGGAGCACGGCGCCGCCGTCGTCGCCCTGACGATCGACGAGGAGGGGCAGGCGCGCACCGCCGACGGCAAGGTCGCCATCGCGTCGCGGCTGATCGACACCCTGGTGGGCGACTGGGGCATGCGGGTGGACGACATCATCGTCGACGCCCTGACCTTCCCCATCGCCACGGGCCAGGAGGAGACGCGGCGCGACGCGATCGAGACCATCGAGGCGATCCGGCGCATCACGCACAAGTACCCCGGCGTGCACACGACGCTCGGCGTCTCGAACGTGTCTTTCGGCCTGAACCCGGCCGCGCGCGCGGTGCTGAACTCGGTGTTCCTGCACGAGGCGACCGAGGCGGGGCTGGACTCGGCGATCGTGCACGCGGCCAAGATCCTGCCGCTGTCCTCCATCCCGGACGAGCAGCGGCAGACGGCGCTCGACCTGGTGTGGGACAAGCGCGAGTGGGACGCCGACGGGAACCTGACCTACGACCCGCTGTCCAAGCTGCTGGACCTGTTCGAGGGCGTGGACGCCGGGGCGATCCGGGACCAGCGTGCCGCGGAGCTGCTGGCCCTGCCCGTGGGCGAGCGGCTGGCGCGGCGCATCATCGACGGCGCCCGGAAGGGCCTGGAGCCGGACATCGAGGAGGCGCTCGGCGCCGGGATGAAGGCGCTGGACATCGTCAACGACCACCTGCTGGAAGGCATGAAGGTGGTGGGCGAGCTGTTCGGCAAGGGCGAGATGCAGCTCCCGTTCGTGCTCCAGTCGGCGGAGGTGATGAAGGCCGCCGTCGCGCTGCTGGAGCCGCACATGGAGCGCCTGGAGGGCGACAACGGGTCCAAGGGCACGATCGTGCTGGCGACCGTGCGCGGCGACGTGCACGACATCGGCAAGAACCTCGTGGACATCATCCTGACGAACAACGGCTACACGGTGGTCAACATCGGCATCAAGCAGCCGGTGAGCGCCATGATCGACGCCGCGATCGAGCACGACGCCGACGTGATCGGCATGTCGGGGCTGCTCGTGAAGTCGACCGTGGTGATGAAGGAGAACCTGGAGGAGCTGGCCTCCCGCGGGTTCGAGAAGCGCTGGCCGGTGCTGCTCGGCGGGGCCGCGCTGACGCGCACGTACGTCGAGGACGACCTGGCCTCGCAGTTCCCCGGCACCGTGCGGTATGCCAAGGACGCCTTCGAGGGGCTGCGGCTGATGGAGCCCCTGGTGCGGGTCGCGCGCGGCGCCTCGCCGGACGACGTCGGCCTGCCCGCGCTGCGCAAGCGGCGGCACGGCGTGGTGACGGTGACGCAGACGGCGCCCGAGAACCTGCCCGCCCGCTCCGACGTGGCCGCCGACAACCCCGTGCCGGAGCCGCCGTTCTGGGGCACGCGGATCGTCAAGGGCGTGCAGCTCTCGGAGTACGCGGCGTTCCTGGACGAGCGCGCGACGTTCATGGGTCAGTGGGGTCTCAAGCCCGGCCGGTCGGAGGACGGCGCCTCGTACGAGGAGCTCGTCGAGACCGAGGGCCGCCCGCGGCTCGCGGAGTGGATGGACCGCATCCGCACCGACCAGATCATGGACCCGACCGTGGTGTACGGGTACTTCCCGGTGTGGTCCGAGGGGGACGACGTCGTCGTCGCACACCACGGGGACTTCGACGGGACCGGGGCGCCCGACGGCGGCTCCGGCGGCGAGGTCGGCACCGAGCGGCTGCGGTTCCACTTCCCGCGGCAGCGGCGCGACCGGCACCTGTGCCTGGCGGACTTCGTCCGGCCGCGGTCCTTCGTCGAGGAGACCGGGCGGTTCGACGTGCTGCCGGTGCAGCTCGTGACCGTGGGCGACACGGTCTCGACGCACACCGCGAAGCTGTTCGAGGCGAACAAGTACCGCGAGTACATGGAGCTGCACGGCCTGTCGGTGCAGCTCACGGAGGCGCTGGCGGAGTTCTGGCACTCCCGGGTGCGCTCGGAGCTGGGCTTCGGCGACGAGGACCCGAAGAGCGTGGAGGGCATGTTCAAGCTGGAGTACCGCGGGGCGCGGATGTCGCTCGGGTACCCGGCGTGCCCCGACATGGAGGACCGGCACAAGGTCGTGGAGCTGCTGCGGCCCGAGCGGGTCGGGGTGACGCTGTCGGACGAGCTGCAGCTGCACCCCGAGCAGTCCACGGACGCGTTCGTGTTCCACCACCCGGAGGCGAAGTACTTCTCGGTGTGACGGCCGCGGTAGTGGCCGTCCGGCACCGTCACCGCGGACCGGCGGCCCTGGTCAAGAGCCCGTGCAGGACGGCCTGCTCGGCCTCGGTCAGCGTGCCGATGGTCTCGGCGAGGACGGATTCGACGACGAGCGATCCGGCCTCGAAGGCGCGCTCGCCGTCGCCGGTCAGCTCGTGGCGGGTGGCCCGGCCGGGCCCCTCGGCCCGTCTCAGCAGGCCTCGCTCGATCATGCGCCTGGCGAGGGTGCCCATCGACTGGTCGGTCTGGAAGGTCAGGTTCGCCAGCGTGTGCAGCGTGGCGTCCGGGTGCTGGTGCAGATGCCGGAGAACGTCCCACTGCACCAGGGAGAGTCCGTGCTCGGCCAGCCGACGGTTGGCCTCGCGGTGGTGGCGCCACTGCAGCCGCTTCACGGCGAGGCCGATCTCCTGGAGCGACGGTGACACCGACGCAGCGTAACCCACCACTGGCGACGCTCCTCTCCCTAGGCAAACTAAAGATACTTATATAAGGTTCCTTAGACAGCCTCGTCCACAAGGAGCACGCCATGAGCGACACCGTCCCCGCCCTCAGCCCGCGGCCCGCCCGCACTCTCAGCGCGTCCGCCGCCGGCGGTGTGATCACCCTCGACGACCGCGACCACACCCAGCCTTACCTCCTCCTGCACGGCGGCGGCGGACCGGCGACGATGACTGGCTTCGCCGCCCTGCTCGCCCAGCGCACGCACTCCCGCGTGCTGACCCCGACCCACCCCGGCTTCGCGGGCACCCCGCGGGTGCCCGGGGTGGACTCCACCCGGACGCTCGCGGCGGCCTACGTCGCCCTGCTCGACGAGCTCGGCCTCGGCGACGTCACGGTGATCGGCAACTCGTTCGGCGGCTGGCTGGCCGCCGAGATCGCACTGCTGGGCAGCCCCCGGGTCAGCGGTGCAGTGATCATCGACGGCATCGGTATCGAGGTCGAGCAGTACCCCCCGACCAGCGTCGCCGGCCTCACGCCCGCCGACCTGAGCAAGCTGTCCTTCCATGACCCGAGCAAGGCCCCCGCCCCGCCCACCACCGCAGGGACCGGGCCGGGCCCGGACCTCCAGGCCCTGGTCTCGTATGCCGGCCCGACCATGTCGGATCCCACCCTGCTGGAGCGGCTCCGCGCGCTCGACGACCTGCCCGTCCACGTCGTCTGGGGCGAGAGCGACGGGATCGTCAGCACCGGGTACGGCCAGGCCTACGCCGCGGCGATCCCGACGGCGAAGTTCACCGTGCTCCCCCGCTCCGGCCACCTGCCGCAGGTCGAGACGCCCGAAGAACTCCTCGACGCAGTCGCCGACCACGTCCCTTCCCGGAATTGAGCACCCCGACATGAGTACCGCGGCACCGCCCCGGCGCGGCGCGGCGGGGCGGTGTGATCACTGCCGTCAGCCCACGTGCAGGAGCGGCGCCTTCTCGGAGGCAGCCGCCTCCTTCATGGCGTCCTTGCCGATCAGCGCCGCGGCGACCACAGCGGCCGCAACGAGGATGCCCGCCGCGGCGAGGAAGACGGCGGAGTACCCGTCGACCGTGGCCTGGGCCGAGCCCGGGTCGGCGGCGTTCGCCGTGACCGCGACGTACAGGGCCGTCACGACCGCGAGACCGATCGACCCACCCACCTGGTTGGAGGCGTTGGCGGCGGCCGCAGCGGCGCCCGCGTCGTGCGGGGCGACGCCGAGCAGGGAGAGGTTCTGCAGCGGGACGAAGGTGAAGCCCATGCCGATGCCCATGACCAGGACGCCGGGGAACACCTGGGCCCAGTAGCTGCCGTCGACGGTGATGAAACTGAGGTACGCGACGCCAAGGGCGCTGATGAGCGGGCCGAAGATGAGCTGCCGACGCGGGCCGATCTGGTTGAGCAGCTTCGTCGCGAACGGGACAGTGACCATGATGCCGCCGGTGATCGGCAGGCTCGCCAGTCCGGCGAGCAGCGGGCTGAGGCCCAGCACGATCTGCAGGTGGAAGGTCAGGTACAGCATCGCGCCGATCATCACGGCGCCGGTGATCGCCTGGAGCAGGAACGCCGCGGCGCGGGCTCTGTGCCGAACCACCCGCAGCGGCAGCAGCGGGTGGTTCGACCGGGACTCGACGAGCACGAACGCCGCCAGCAGGACCAGACCCAGCGCGAGCATGCCCAGCGTCGCCCCCGACGTCCACGACTCCTCGGCGAGCGTCAGGCCGTACACGAGCGCGGCCAGGCCGGTACTGACCGTCACCGCGCCCAGCACGTCATAACGGCGGTCGCCCTCGGCACGGCTCTCGGTCAGCAGCACGAGCGCCGCGACGACGCCGGCCACGACGAACGGCACGTTGACCAGCAGGCACCACCGCCAGCTGAGGAACTCGGTGAGCACTCCGCCCAGCAGCAGTCCGACGGCGGACCCTGCGCCGGCGACCGCGCCGAAGATCGCGAAGGCCGTGTTGCGCTCACGCCCGTGCGGGAACGTGACGGTCATGATCGCCAGCGCCGCGGGCGCCATGAGCGCCGCGGCGACGCCCTGGACGCCGCGGGCGACGAGCAGCTCGGCGCCGGACTGCGCCAGGCCGCCCCACGCGGAGGCGGCGCCGAACAGCACGAGGCCCAGGACGAAGGTGCGGCGGCGGCCCCAGAAGTCGGCGATGCGCCCGCCGAGCAGCAGGAACGCACCGAAGGCGAGGGCGTAGCCGGTGACGACCCACTGACGCGCGGTGTCGGACAGCCCGAGGTGGGTCTGCGCGCTCGGCAGCGCGACGTTGACGATCGTGCCGTCGAGGACGACGAGCAGCTGGGTCAGGGAGACGGTGGCGAGGATCCACCAGCGCCACGCAGGCGCGGGCGAGGCAGGCGAGGTCATGGGAGTGTCCTTCGACGAGGGGACGTCCGGGGTTTCCAGCCCCGATCGGCGCTCATCGGCACTCGACCAGACCCGACGCTGTCGTCGGTCAGACGGAGGACAACCTAGACGACGCGAGGCCCGATCGGTAAGCGCGGACGGCTGTGGCGACCGTCACGGAAGCGCAGTCCCAGGTGGTCCACGGTCGCCGGCAGCGGGTCGCGCACGCCTGGGTGGACGGGGCCGGCCGAGCTCGCATCAGGTGCCGTCGGCTCCCGGGGCGAAAGCCTGCTTGTAGAGCGACACCGCTTGGTCGAGGGTCGACGGGGCGACCGACGCGACCGGTGTGATCGCCACGAGCAGGGGCTCACAGTCGGGGCCGCGAGCGGAGACCTCGCCGGTCAGCAGCCAAGGAAAGCGGTCCTGGACCATGAGATGGGCGTACTGATAGAGCTGGCGGGCAATCCAGTGCTCGACGGGCCGCGTCCACCAGGGTTCCGGTGTGAGGGGGTTGACGCTCAGCCCCGGCATCAGGCATCCGCTCTCGTGGTCGCGGCTGACCGCCGCACGGTCGGCCTCGGGTCCGGCGCTGAAGCGCACGTACACCGGAGCCAGGAGCTGGACGAGCTCGGCGACCTCCGTCAGGGTCTGGAGGCGAGGCATGTCCGCGAGCAGCGTGAAGTGCTCAGCGGGATGGTTGGTCACGACGCGCTCACCCCCCCCAGCTCGGGCGATCCTTTCGTGAAGCCGGCGACGAGGCGCACGACCACTGGCGAGCCGCTCGTACGCACCTCGGCGACATCAGCCCAGTCGACGAGGAACGTGCCGCGGTGGCGACGGCGGACCAGCTGGGCGATCGGCCAGGGTGAGCGCACCTTCGTCCGCTCGTAGCCCAGGAACGATCCCCCGCTGTGCGGGCTCACCAGCAGCCCGACCAACCGGGCGCTACCGACCGCGTCGGGTGCGACGTGGGCGCTCAGCGGGGGTTCGGGGTCCTCCCGGTCCCGCCGCTGGTCGTCCGGCTCGTCGACAAGCTCCAGCGCCAACCGCACGTCCACGACGACGCCGAGCGTCGCACCGTCGGGCCCCACGACGCTCGCGTCAAGCAGGTCGCCCACGTTCATCGGCCCGCCTCCGGGTCGTGGCGTCCCCCGGGGATGCGGCCGATGACGTGGTCGCGCAGCCAGTGCTCCACCCAGTCGGCGTCGAGGCGGTCGGACGGCACGGTGAGCTGGATCGCCGTGCCGATGTGGCCGACGTCCTGCCACGCGATCCGGGGCTGCTGGGAGACGGGGACCGCCCCGCCGAAGAGCCGGACGAACAGGACCGGGCCGACCAGGATCGCCCCGACGCGGACCTCCGCGCCGGCCCGGGCCGGCGCACCGTCGGGCCCCGTCAGCTCCAGGTCGTCGACGGCGCGGATGGGCTCGCCGTCCACGTCGAGCACCTGCCGGCTGAGCAGGTGCAGCCGGGCGTCGACGATCCGCTCGCGTGTCATGACCCGGCTCCCGTCGCGATCATCAGGGGTATCGCGGCGACGGCCGCCACGACCACGATCACCAGGTACACCGTGCCCAGGGCGTTCACCACCCGGCCGTTGACGTGGCGGCCCATGTACTGCGGGTCGTTCGCCACCACCAGGATCGGCACGTAGGTCAGGGGCAGGGCGACGGCCGAGAAGACCACCGACATCTCGGTCACGGCGATCGGGTCCACGCTCGTCATGAGGATGCCGACGCCGAGCAGGATCGCCACGATCATCGTGAGGTGGAACCGCGCCGCGCGGGCCGGCCTGCGGAACTTGCCCCACGACCAGCCGAGGTACTGGGCCAAGGAGTACCCGCTGGACAGCGCGGTCTCCAGCGCGGCGCCGAACGTCGCCGCGACGATGCCGACGATGACCAGGGCCAGCAGGAGCACTCCCCCGGCCTGCGCCACCGGAAGGACGATCTGGGACAGCGACGAGACCTCGATCCCCGCGGGCAACAGCACCACGGCCGCGCACGCCGCGATCGCCACCGAGAGGAGCCCGCCGAGCGGGAACCCGATCAGGACGTTCGCACGGTTCATCGTCAGGTCCTTCGCCGTCCAGCGCTCCTCGACCGCGCCCGAGGAGAAGAAGAACACCTCGTACGGTGTCATCGCGGCACCGAACAGCGCGACGGCGTAGTACCAGTACGCCGCCGGGTGCTCCGTGGACGGCGGAGAAGGCGGCACGGCCTGCCGCATCAGCTCACCCCAGTCAGGGCCGAGCAGGAACAGCGCGACGCCGAAGCCCACCAGCAGCAACCCCATCAGACCCGCGACGTTCTCCATCACCTGGAACTTCACGCGCCACAGCACCAGCCACACGGCCAGCGCGGCAACCGGGATCCAGAGGCGTGGCTCGACGCTGCTGACGAGGTGGAGCGCGAGGGCGATACCACCGATCTCCGCCGTGAGCGTGAGGAGGTTGATGGCGAACGACGCGACGAGATTGGCGCCGGCCGCCTTCGGGCCGAGGCGCTCGCGGATGATCTCGAACGTCGCGCGGCCGCTCACGGCGGCCACGCGACCCGCCATGCTCGCGAACAGACAGATCCCGACCACGCCGAGCGCCACCACCCAGACGAGCGAGAGCCCGAACCGGGACCCGACGACGGCGTTGGTGACCAGATCACCGATGTCGACGAAACCGCCGATGGCCGTCAGGACACCGAGGGCGACTCCCAGGACCTTCTTCACGGGCCACCCGCCTCGGCCAGTGCCTTCTCGACGGCGTCGGTGGCCGTCGCCAGGTCCGCGAGCAACGCGTCGGCCGTCGGCGGCACGGCGTCCGCTCCGTCGAGGTCGCCACCGGCGCGGGCCGCGTCCCACTCCCGCGCGCCCACGACGACGTCCGTCACGTCGCCGACGGCTGCGAGCGCCGCGGCCCGCTGGTCGGACGTCGTGGTGTCGGGCGGGACGAGGGTGGTCAGCGCGGTCTCTGCGTCGTCCAGCACGCGGAGCTGGTCGAGCAGAGCCGTGTCTGCCATGGGGGCGGTCAGGCTGCCGCGCGAGAGCTGCTCGACGACGATCCGCGTGGTCTCGGCCGCCGAGCCCGCCTGGGACAGGGCGTCGGCGACCGCCGCGCTCGCCTGCCCCGGCTCCTGGTGGCTGGCGACGGTGCACGCGGCGGTCCCGGCGAGCACGGTCGCGGCGACCGCGCCGCGCACCGCCCACAGCCGGAATCGTCCTGGCGCCCGCACCACCGTCAGGCCGCCGGGTCGAGCACGACCTTGACGCAGCCGTCGTCCTTGCGCTGGAACATCTCGTACGCCTCCGGTGCCCGGTCGAGCGGCCAGCGGTGGGTGCGCAGGTCCAGCACGCCGAGCGGGTCGGCGGAGTCCTGGACGAGCGGCATCAGGTCGCCGATCCAGCGCCGGACGTTGGCCTGCCCCTGCCGGATCGTGACCTGCTTGTCGAAGAGCGTGAGCATGGGCAGCGGGTCCTTGGCGCCGCCGTAGACGCCGGCCAGGGAGAGCGTCCCACCGCGGCGGACGAGCTCGATGGCGGTGAGCAAGGCGGCCAGCCGGTCGGTGCTCGCGTGCTCGACCAGCGGCCGCCCCACGACGTCGGGGAGCACGCCGGCCGCCTTCTGCAGGGCCTCGGCGACGGGTGAGCCGTGCGCCTCCATGCCCACGGCGTCGATCACCGCGTCGGGGCCGCGTCCTCCGGTGAGGTCGCGGACCGCCTCGGCGACGTCGGTCCGCCTCTGGTCGAGCACGCTGACGCCGTGCCGGGCCGCCATCGCCAGCCGCTCCGGAACCAGGTCGACGCCGACGACCAGTCCCGCGCCGCGGTGCGCGGCGATCCGAGTCGCCATCTGGCCGAGGGGGCCAAGGCCCAGCACGACGACCGACCCGCCCGGAGGCACCTGGGCGTACTCGACCGCCTGCCAGGCCGTGGGCAGCACGTCGGACAGGTACAGGTACCGCTCGTCGGGCTCCCCGTCGTCCGGTACGACGACCGGACCGTACTGCGCCTGCGGCACCCGCAGGTACTCCGCCTGCCCGCCAGGCACCTGGCCGTACAGCTTGGTGTACCCGAACAGCGCCGCACCGCTCCCCTGGTCCGTGACCTGGGTGGTCTCGCACTGGGACTGCAAGCCGTGCTGACACATCCAGCACCGCCCGCACGCGATCCCGAACGGGACCACGACCCGGTCGCCGACCCGCAGGTCGCCGGCCTCCGGCCCGACCTCCTCGACCACGCCCATCGTCTCGTGCCCCAGCACGTCCCCCGCGTCGAGGAACGCGCCCAGGACGCCGTACAGGTGCAGGTCCGACCCGCAGATGGCCGTGGAGGTCACCCGGACGATCGCGTCGTTCGGCTGTTCGATCCGGGGGTCCGGCACGTCCTCGATGCTGACCTTCTGCTGCCCCTGCCACGTGAGTGCTCGCATGGCCGCCGTCCTCTCGGTGTCGCGTGCACTGCCGGTCTGAACCTTGACCCTCGCGCGTTCCCGCACCACTCGCCATCGCGCGCCCCACCCGGCCCCTCCCGCCGGCCGGAAGTGCGGTTTCTCACCACGTAGTGGGTACGGACATGATGTCGCGCTCGACATTGAGGTCTCCGAAGGTGAGGAGTCCTACGACCGTGTCTCTGTCCAGGACCGGGACTCGGCGAACCCTGGCGGCGCGCATCACGTCGAACGCGGCCTCGACCGAGTCGGACTGTCCGACCGTGACGGTGCTGTCGCCGATGACCAGCTCCACGGTGGCCTCTGCGCCGAGTCCGGCGGCAAGACCGCGCACCACGATGTCTCGGTCGGTGACGACTCCGACCGCTCTGGTGCCGTCCTGAACCACCAGCGCTCTCAGGTCCTGCTCGGCCATCGTCCGGGCGGCTGAGCGCAGCGTGTCGGTCACGTCCACCGCGGGCGGTGCAGGGGTCATGAAATCGGCGACGGACGGATGATCCATGGCGCGTCTCCTCCTTGTCGCGGTGGCGCCGCCTACCGAGGTCGTCGAGCTGCCGTGCGGGACGCCCGGTCAGTCGTCGGACCGGTAGCCGTTCACCTTGTGCGTTCCGTCGCACCAGGGCGCGATGGCGGTGCCGCCGCAGCGACACAAGGCCACGGTGGCGCGGCTCCGGGGTACCGCGTCGCCGGCCTCGTCCACGATCGTGGCCGGGCCCCGCAGCAGGAGTGGGCCGTCGGGGCACGCGCGGACAGTGACCTCATTCGTGACCGGACGCGAGTCTGGCGTCGACACGTCGCCTCCTTCCCTCCGGAGATGCTCCAGCTTCACCCTCTTGATCCGCCCAACATAAGGGGGTCGCTGCCACTCGCAACCTTGGCGCGACCAGGAGTGCAACGCCTTGCGAGCTGACGACTCCGTGCACACGATGAGCCGACCATCGCGTTGGGCAACTTCGCACCTCACCACCGACGGGACACTTCGATGACTTCCACGAGCACCAGGACTTCCCCGGAGACGCATGACTTGTCGGACGACGTGGCGCGGGGAGACGCACGCCGGACCCAGCGGTTACCGCTTCCGCGACCCCGTGGCCGGTTGAGCACCGAGCTGCTCGCGGTGCTCGTCGCGGGGCCTCCGTCCGACGACACGCACATCCGTCTTGCCCGGGTGCGCGAGGCCGCAGCGGATGTCGTCGCCGGGTGCGACGACGCCACGGACGTCCTGCAGGGTGCGGACCTGCAGCTCGCGCTCTGCCTGCTGTACGAGCTGCACTACCGAGGCGTCGACCAGGTCGACGACACCTGGGAGTGGGAGCCCGCGCTGCTGGCAGTCCGACAAACCTTGGAGCGTCCGTTCGAAGCGGCCTTGCGCTCGCGCGCGGGCCATCCGACCTGCGCAGCGACGGACGCCGCAGGTGTCGCCCGCCGCCTCTTCGAGATCGCCGCCGACGACGGACCAGGCATGGCTCGTTACGTCGCCAAGCATGCCGACGCCGAGCAGGCACGTGAGTACCTCGTGCTCAAGTCGCTCTACCAGCTCAAGGAGGCCGACCCGCACACGTGGGCCATACCACGGCTGACCGGGGCGCCGAAGGCCGCACTGGTCGAGATCCAGGCCGATGAGTACGGCGGCGGACAGTCGGGCCACATGCACGCGGAGCTCTTCGCGCGTGCCATGCGTGGCGCCGGGCTCGACGACAGCTACGGCTGGTACGTCGATGTCGTGCCCACCCCGGTGCTCGTCGCGCTCAACACGATGTCGCTGTTCGGGCTGCACCGCCGGCTCCGAGGCGCGATCGTCGGTCACCTGGCCGCGTACGAGATGACGTCGTCGATCCCCAGCAGGCTGTACGGCAACGGCTTCAGACGCCTCGGTCACGATGCCGGCACGACTCGATACTTCGACGAGCACGTCGAGGCGGACGCCGTCCACGAGCAGATCGCCGGTCATGACCTCGCCGGTCGGCTGGCCGAGCAGGATCCGGGGCTGCGGGACGACATCCTCCTCGGTGCCACCGCGTGCCTGGCGGTCGAGGGCGACGTCGCCGCCTTCGCACTCGACCAGTGGAAGAGAGGCGCCTCCGCGCTGCTGGCTCCGGTGAACGACGTGCCGGAGCACCGGGACGCCAGCCGTACCTGAAGCCGGTCTACCGGTCGGACGCCTCCTCGCCGCCGAACACCGCCCGGACTAGCGCCTGGTTGGCCTGCTGGAAGGTGGCGCCCATCGACATCGTGGGGTCGTCCACGTAGTGCAGGGCCGCGGTCAGGGTGCGGCCGCCGTCGGGGGTGCTGTACATGAGCGCGGCGTGCCCCGCGATGCCGCCGTTGTGGGTGATGACGGTCCCGCCCGCGTCGGTCGGCTGCACGAACACGCCCAGGCCGTAGCCCGCCTTGGGGTGCGGCGTCAGCATCTCGGTCAGCAGGGCGTCGGGCAGCAGCTTGCCGGTGAGCAGCCCGACGATGAAGGTCTGCAGGTCCTGGGTGGTCGAGATCATGTCTCCGCCGGTGGCGATCCAGGACGGGTTGTGCCGCGTGACGTCGACCGTCCTCTCCTCGCCGCCGTCGTCGTACCGGTAGTAGGCATGGGTGTACGGGGCGGGGATCTCCTGCGAGGTGCCCGGCAGCACCGTGCCGGTCAGGCCGAGCGGCCCCAGGACCAGCCGCTGCGTCTCCTCGGCGAGCGAGCGGCCGGTCACCCGCTCGATCAGCAGCCGGACCAGCACGTAGTTGGTGTTGGAGTAGCTCCAGTCCGTGCCCGGCTCGAACCGGGCCGGGTTGGACAGCGCGATCCCGACGAGCTCCTCCGGGGCGTAGGTGCGGAACCGGTTGTCGACCCACTCCTTGCCCGACTGCGTCGCGGGGATGCCGGGCACGAACGTCCCGTCGTCGTAGTACTCACCGGTGAAGTTGAAGACGCCGCTGGTGTGCTGGAGCAGCATGCGCAGGGTGATGCGCGGGTCCAGCCGGAGCTCAGGCAGGTGGTCGTGCACCGGCGCGTCCAGGCTGAGCACGTTCTCGCCGACCAGCGCCAGCGCCACGGTCGCGGCGAACGTCTTGGTGTTGCTGCCGATCCGGACGTGCCCGTCGGTCGAGGGCGGGGTGTCGTCGTCCAGCGCCTGCCGGCCGGCGACGCCGGTCCAGTCGCCCTGCTCGTCGTGCACGCGCAGCTGCACCCCGGTGAACCCGGCCTCGACCATGGTCTCGATGTCTCGCTGCAGCTGGTCGCGGTCCGCCGTCCGCAGGGTGGGGAGAGATGGCGCGGTCACAGGAACGACGTGGAGCTTCGCGAGATCGAGATCTTTCTGACCCTCACCGAGGAACTCCACTTCGGCCGGACCGCGCAGCGCCTGCACCTGTCCCAGGCGGCGGTCAGCCAGGCGATCAAGAAGCAGGAGCGCAGCATCGGAGCACCGCTGTTCCACCGCACCAGCCGTGTCGTGCGCCTGACGCCGATCGGTGAGCGGCTCCGGGACGATCTGCGGCCCCTGCTCCGGGCCATCACCGACAGCACCGAACGCGCACGCGTGGCAGCGAGCGGACGGTCCGGCGTGCTGCGCGTCGGGACCGCCGCCGGCAACACCCTGGAGCTGCGGCCGTACTGGGACGCGTTTCGCGCCGCCCACCCCACCTGGGACCTTCGGGTGCGCTACCAGCCGTTCAGCAACGCCATGGCCGTTCTGCGGCAGGGTGACATCGACGTGTACGTCGGGTGGCTCCCCATCACGGAGCCCGACCTCACGAGCGGGCCGGTGATGTTCACCGAGCCGATGGTCGTGGCCCTCGCGCTCGACCACGATCTGGCCCGCGCCGACGCGGTCAGCCTGGAGGATCTCGCCGCCTTCGAGGTGATCGACACCGCCGGCGCCTTCGCGGACGAGTACATGGACGTCTTCAACCCGTTCCAGACACCGGGCGGGCGCACCATCACGCGCGGTCCGGTGATCGCGGACCTGGAACAGGCCTTCAGCGCCACCGCGAACGGTGAGGTCGCCCAACCGCTCGGCGGCCACGCGGCCCGCTACTACCAGCGCCCCGATCTCACCTACCGGCCGTTCCGCCAGGACTGGAGGATCAGCTGGGGCCCGATCTGGAAGGCAGACAACGACAACGCGGGCATCCGCAACCTCACCGCGGTGCTGAGCGACCTCGGCCCGCGAGAGCTCTGACGACTTCCCGTGGCGAGCGCCGGCCAACCGGGTGAAAGTGGATGAGCAACAGATCGTCTTCCAGGGCTTGAGCCAGAGCGTCCGCACGCGTCAGGGGACGCATCCTCGAACGGAGCTTCCATGGGCATCATCGGCTGGATCCTGATCGGACTCATCATGGGCGCCATCGCCCGAGCGATCCTTCCCGGCAAAGCCGCCGGAGGATGGTTCATCACGCTCGTCGTCGGAGTTCTCGGCGCGCTGCTGGGCGGCTGGATCGGTGGGGCGCTCTTCGACGTCCAGGTCAACGACTCCTTCTTCTCACTGACCACGTGGTTCTGGGCCCTCGTCGGCTCGCTCCTCGTGCTCGTCATCTGGGGAGCCGTCGCACGCCGACGGGCCTGAACCAGATGGAGTCCGTCCGCGTAGGACTCGTGGCCGACCCAGCCGCGCCGACCGTGATCGCGCAAGGCTTGGCTGATCTGCGCCCGCCCGATGGTGGCGTCGCATGGGACATCACCGTGGTGAGCGAGCCGTTCACGACCGGGTCCGAGGACCTCCGGACCGCGCTGGACAGGCTGCAGGACCAGGCTCGCGAGCGGGACTGGGACCTCGTCGTCGGCCTGACCGAGCTTCCTCTTCACGACGGGAACGGCCGGCACCTGCTGGCCGATACCGACCCCGACCGACGCACCGCGGTGCTCTCTCTGCCCGCGCTCGGTGGGCTGCGGGTCCACGCCCGGGCGCGGCGCGCAGTGCGCTCGCTGGTCAGCACGATGGCCGAGCCGAGCGGGGAGGACAGGCACCGCGTCGTCCTGCCCCGCCTGCGGGGTCGGTGGCGCCTTCTGCTCGGCATGGTGCTCGCGAACCGTCCCTGGCTGCTGGTGCCCGGGCTGAAGTCGGCGCTCGTGGCGGCGTTGGCGACCGGCGCCGTGGCCACGGTCAACTCGACGGTCTGGGTACTGGCGGACTCGCTGTCGTGGTGGCGCCTGGTGATCGCGTCCGTCGCCTCGGTCACCCTCGTCGTGGCCTGGCTCGTGATCGACGGCGAGCTGTGGGACCGCCCCGAGGGCGACTCGCCACAGGCACGGGAGCGATCCCGCCTCTACAACGCGTCAACGGTGCTGACACTCGTGACCGGCGTGGTCATCTGTTACTGCGCTCTCTACGTCGTGAACCTGGCGTGGGCGCTGTTCGTCCTGGACCCCGACCTGATGGGCAGCTACGTCGGGGCGACGCTCGGGTACGGCGACCTGGTGGTCCTGGCCTGGTTCGTCGCATCAGCGGCAACCGTCGGTGGTGGCCTTGGTTCTGGCCTGGAGTCGGACGAGGCGATTCGCGCCGCCGCCTACTCCAAGCGCGAGGAGGACCGGCGCGAGCGCCTCGCGCGCGACCGGCAGGGCAAGTAGCACTTCTTCTCGCTTGCGGCTCCAGACCCTTGGCACTCTCGCATCAAGAGTGCTAAAAAATGAATGTAGCCGGACGGCGGCACCCACCGCCGTCGAGCGCCGCGGTCCTGGAGGGGCCAGGACCGCATCAGCATGGGAGGTGATGCGCAATGGCTACCTATTGGGACCCGTTCCAGGAGATGGACCGGCTGTTCGGCTCGTTCGCGAGCAACGCACGACAGTCGGGCACCCTGCCGATGGACCTGTTCCGCACCGGCGACCACTACGTGCTGTCCATGGACCTGCCCGGAGTCGATCCAGGGACCATCGACGTCTCGGTCGAGGACCGCACGCTGACCGTCCGCGCCGAACGCACGCAGCGTTCGGGTGACGACGCGCAGTGGCTGGTCCGGGAGCGTCCCACCGGCACCTTCGCCCGGCAGCTCACGGTAGGCCGCGGGCTCGCACTGGACCGGATCTCCGCGTCGTACACCGACGGCGTCCTGTCGCTGACCATCCCCGTCAGCGAGGAAGCCAAGCCGCGGAAGATCGAGGTCGCCCACACCGCCGGCACCACGCCCATCGGCCGAGGATCCGGCGACCGGCAGACCATCGAGTCCTGACCGCCGTCGACCCGCCCCTCACGCCGGCTCGACGGCGTAAGGGGCGGGTCACCCGAATCATGTGACTCGACGAGGCGCACCCCGGCCTAGCGTCGCGGGCGAACCATCGAACGAGTGCCCCGCGGACGGCGGGCCACGCTATCGAGGAGAGACGACATGGCGCTCGACACCCTGGTGGCCTTCGCGGCCAGCTACGGCAGCGAGGACGACGCGGTGACCGACTACGAGGCGGTGAAGGAGTTCTACCAGGTCAGCGGTCTCATCGACACCTACGACGCGGCGGTGGTCTCGCGGCACGCCGACGGCAAGGTCAAGATCGTCAAGAAGCACGAGCAGCCGACCCGGCACGGCGCCTGGGGCGGCCTGGGTCTCGGCCTGGCCGGGGGCGCACTCGTGGCCCTCTTCCCCGCGATCGGTCTGGGTGGCGCCCTGCTCGCGGGCGGCGCCGGGGGCAGCGCCATCGGCGCGCTCGCCGGGCACGTCGCCGGCGGGATGAGCCGCGGCGACCTGAAGGACCTGGGCGAGCTCCTCGACGAGGGGCAGAGCGGCCTGGTCGTCATCGCCGCGTCGGACGTGGCAGCACACGTGGAGAGCGCGATCGCCCGCGCGGCCAGGCTGGAGAAGAAGGAGCTGAAGGCCGACGAGAAGGCGCTGGAGGCCGCGATCGACGAGGCCACCGCGAGGTGAGTCCGCGGGGGCGATCCGAACGCGGCGTCGCGGGTCGCCCCAGCGCCCCGGCCCGTCAGCTCTGCGGCGCGTCCCCGAAGTCGCGGATGTCCAGGCGGACGCCGCCCTTGAGCGCCGACTCGTGCGCCACGATGCCGGGCATCGTGTACCGCGCGGCGACCCAGGCGTTCACCGGCGGGAGGGCGCCGGTCGTGACGGCCGTGACGAAGTCGTCGGCCAGGAAGTGGTGACTGCCCTCGTGGCCGTTGGAGACGTTCGCGAACTCCTTCGGCAGCCGCGAGCGGTCGTGCACCGGCGCGGAGCCCGAGGTGAAGGCGTCCCGCAGCGCGGGCGAGACGTGCTCCAGCGACGGGTCGTCGGGTGACAGCGTCGGCTTGGGAGCCAGGTGCTCCGTGATGTCCACGACCTCCTGCTTGTCCTGCCAGAGGCTGACGTTGACGAGCTGCTCCATGCTGGCCTCGGTGCCGAAGAACCGGAACCGCGACTCGCGGAAGTGCGAGGGGAACCCGACCCGGCGGAACTCGTTGATGCGGAACGCGCCGCCCCCGGCGGCCTCGAACAGCGCGGTGGCGTTGGAGAAGTCGTTGGCGAACTGGCTCACGTCCTTGTCGAACACCCCGTCCCCGCGGTCGTCGAGCACGCCGATCGCCGAGACGCTGGTCGCGTGCGTCTGCCAGGCGCCGAGGATCCCGCCCAGGGAGTGCGTGGGGTACATCAGGGGCGGGTAGCTCGCGGTGGACTTCCAGTTCTCACCGCCGCTGTACCGGTACGCGTCGTAGAAGCCGAGGTCCATGTCGTGCAGGTAGTCGCCCTCGGCGTAGAACAGCCGGCCGAAGGCGCCCTTCGCGGCCTGGTCACGGGCGTGGACGGTCGCCGGGTTGTAGTAGCTCGTCTCGCCCATCATGTAGGTCAGCCCGGTCTCCCGGACCGCCTCGACGATCGCCTCGATCTCCGGCTCGGAGATGGCCATCGGCACCGAGGAGTAGACGTGCTTGCCGGCGCGCAGCGCCTGGACCACCAGGGGCCCGTGCGTCCAGCGCTGCGTGAAGATCGCGATGGCGTCGACGTCGGAGGCGAGCAGGGCCTCGAAGGACGGGACGGTCCCGGCGAGGTCGTACTCGCCGACGAGCTTCTCGGCGCGCTCGGGCAGCAGGTCGGTGACGTAGATGTCCCCGACGCCGGGGTGGAGGTTCCAGAGCTTGACGAACTGCCCGGCGAACTGCCCGGCTCCGACGATGCCAAGTGTGAACACAGATGCTCCTTGTCCTGGGCCGCGGCGATGCGGCCGGGGGCGCGACGACGGCCGGCGGCCGCGTTGACGGCATCGACCCTACGTACCTACGATCGGCGAACTCTTCACGGATCCAAGCCGGTTCTTCCAGGATCCTCAGGCACTCGGGGGCAGATGATGTCGCAGATCGAGATCGAGCCGTCCGCTCTCCTGAGCTGGTCGGGCCGCCCCACCCTGATGGGCACAGCCCATCAGCACGACGACCTGGAGATCAACCTCGTCACCGAGGGCGGCACGATGCTCTACCTGTTCGGTGGCGTGCCGGTCGAGATCGGCCCCGGGTCGGTGGCGGCGTTCTGGGCGGCGGTGCCCCACCAGCTCATCGCCAGCACGGCGACCCGGGCGCACTGGGTGCACGTGCCGTTCTCGACCTTCCTCGGCTGGGGACTGCCCGCCGCCCTGGTCGGCCGCCTGCTGTCCGGCATGCCGCTGATCTCACCGCCGGAGGCGGCGCTGACGACCGACCCGGCGAACTTCACACAGTGGGCCGCCGACCTGTCGGGTGACCAGCCCGAGCTGCGTCGCATCGCGATGCTGGAGATCGAGGCCCGGGTGCGCCGGCTCGGACTGGCCACACCGGGGCAGCCGGTGCGGCAGTTCGCGGCCGGCGACCCGGCCCTGCGCCAGGTGCTGGCGATGGTGCGCCACATCGCCGAGCACTTCCGCGAACCGCTCACCATCGCGGACGTCGCACGGACCGTGCGGCTGCACCCCAACTACGCCATGGCCCAGTTCCGCAAGGTCGTGCACACCACCATGGTCGACTACCTGACCCGGTGCCGGCTGGCCGAGGCGCGGCGGCTGCTGGTGACCACCGGCCTGCCGGTCGCCGACGTCGCTGCAGAGTCCGGCTTCAGCTCCGTGAGCCGGTTCTACACCGCGTTCGGCGACGTCTGCGGCATGCCTCCGGCGGCGTACCGGCGCGAGAACCAGCACGACCAGCCGCGCCTCCCGGTCAGTCGAACAGGGCGTTGACCTGCTCGTTGGCCTCGGTCAGCGAGCTGACGTCGGCCTTGCCGCCCAGCACCTCGTCCATCGCAGGGGTCATGATCGCGTGCACGTCCGAGGCGTGGTCGGTCACCGGGAAGAGGAACGTGGTGCCGTCCTCGACGTGGGTGGTGAACGGCGAGACGTCGATCCCCTTCTCGGCGAACGCCTCCGTGGCGATCTCGGCCGAGCTGGTGATCGCCGGGAACACGATGCCGGCGGCGCCCACGAGGTCCTGGCAGTCGGTCGAGCCCAGGAACGCGACCCACTTGGCCGCGCCCTCGGGGTTGTCCGTGCCCGCCCAGACGGAGTCGGCCAGGCCGTTGAACATGCTCGCGCGCTTCCCGTTCGGACCGGTGGGCGTGGGCGCCAGGCCGACGTCGACGCCGTCGTAGCCGAAGTAGGTCGAGAGCATCCAGTCGCCACTGATGTTGATCGCGGACTTGCCCGCGCCGAAGTTGTCGTTCACCGACGCGCCGATCGTGGTCTCCAGCGGCGGGGCGTAACCCTTCTCGATCAGGGAGTACCACCAGGCGATGGTGTCCTGGAAGCGCGGGTCGTCGTAGTTGTAGTGCGTGCCCCAGGGGTTCTCGTCCGTGTGGGTCCAGCCCGTGGTGGCGGTGTACATGCTCCACTCGGTCTGGCCGTTCTCGTACCCGGCGCCGGGGATGCCCAGGCCGTAGACCGCGACGTTCTCCTTGTCGAAGCCCGGCTCGTCGCCGCGCACGCCGTTCGCGTCGACGGTCAGGCGCGCGACGGCCTCCTCGTAGCTGCCGCCGTCGTCCGGGTTCCAGTCGAGGTCCTGCATGTCCTTCTCGGTCAGCCCGGCGTCCTTGACCATCTCCTGGTTGTAGAAGATCGCGACGGTGTCCCAGTCCTTGGGCAGGCCGTAGCGCTTGCCGTCCTGCGCGACCCACAGGTCCGCGAGGCCGGCCGAGTACTGGTCGAGGTCGACGTCGGCGATGTGGTCGTCCAGGGCCAGGAGCTGCCCGTTCGCCACGAACTCGGGGTACTTGGACACGTGGTCGGTGAACACGTCCGGGCCGGTGCCCGACGAGAACGCGGTGGTCAGCGCCGACCAGTAGTCGTCCCACCCGCGCTGCGTGATCTTGACCGTCAGGTCGGGGTTGGCCTCGTGGAAGGCGTCGGCGCACTGCTGGTAGGCGGGCTGCTGGTTCGAGTCCCAGAGCCAGTAGTCGATCTGGCCCTCCGCCTCGGCGCCGGACGACCCGCCCGCGCAGGCGGTCAGGGACAGGGACGCGAGGGCGACGGCGCCCGCGAGCATCTTTCGCTTCATGGTGTTCCTTTCTGGCCCGGCTACTTGATGCCGGAGAAACCGATGGAGTTGATGACCCGGCGGCCGAAGACGGCGTAGAGGATCACGATGGGCAGGGCCGCGACGAGGGACGCGGCCATGAGCCCGGCCCAGTCGGGCGCGCCCTGCGGAGTCTGCGAGCGGAAGACCCCCAGGGCCACGGTGAGCACCTTGGACTCCTCCGTCTGGCCCACCAGGAGCGGCCAGAAGTAGTCGTTCCAGGTGTTGATGAACGTGAGGATGCCGAGCGTGGTGACCGGCGCCGCCGAGATCGGCAGGATGATCCGGAAGAAGATGCGCCAGGGCTGGGCGCCGTCGATCATCGCCGCCTCGTCGATCTCCTTCGGGATGCCGAGGAAGAACTGCCGCATGAAGAAGATCGCGAACGGCGTCATGAACAGGCTCGGCAGCATGATCCCGGGCAGCGTGTTGAGCAGGCCGAGCGACTTGATCGTCAGGAAGTTCGGCAGCGAGGTGAAGATCGGCGGCACCAGGAGCGCCCCGAGGAAGACGGCGAACCAGGCGTCCCGCCCCGGCCAGCTGAGCCGGGCGAAGGCGTAGGCCGCCATCGACGAGAACAGCACCTGGCCCACCGTCACGGCGGTGGCGACCACGAGCGAGTTGCGCAGGTAGAGCCAGAAGCTCAGCGACGCGCCGGAACCGCCCTCCGCCATCGCCTCCTCCGGGGTGGCCAGGCCGAACACCCGCTTGAACGGGCCGAGCGTGAAGTCGGCGGGCAGCAGCGAGAAGGACTGGGCGGCGAGCGCCTGGTTGTCCGAGAAGGCGGTGCGCAGCATCCAGTAGAACGGCAGCACGGTGGCCAGCACGAAGAACCACAGCACGACCCAGGCGAGCGCCCGGCCCCAGGTGATCCGTGTACGCATGTGCGCTCCCATCAGGAGAGGTCGGACTCGCCGGCGCGCAGCAGTCGCATCTGCGCGAAGGCGGCCCCGGCGAGGATGAGGAACAGGACCACGGACATGGCCGACGCGTAGCCGAAGTGCCCGCGGGCGAACGCCTGCTCGTAGATGTAGAGCTGGAGCACGCGGGAGGCGTTGCCGGGCCCGCCGGCGGTGGTCACGGCCACCGTGTCGAAGACCTGGAAGGCCCCGGTGACGGTGATGACCAGCACGAGCACGAGCACGGGGCGCAGCAGCGGCAGGGTGATGCGCCAGAAGGTGCGCCACTCCCCCGCCCCGTCGACGGCGGCGGCCTCGTAGACGCTCGCCGGGATCATCTGCAGGCCGGCGAACACCAGGAGGGCCGTGTAGCCCAGGTGCCGCCAGGTGTTGACGCCCGCGATGGTCGCGACGGTCCAGGCCTCGTCGCCGAAGAAGGCGACCTTGGGCAGCCCGATCGCGTCGATCACGGCGTTGACGATGCCGATGTTGTAGTCGAGCATCCAGAACCACAGCAGGGCCACGACGACGTTGGCGATGAGGTACGGCAGCAGCAGGCTGCCGCGGATGAGCACCGACTTGGTGAGGCGGTGCATGAGCACCGCCAGCCCGACGGCGAGGACGGTCTGGAACCCGATGTTCAGCACCACGTAGAGGAACGTGACGCGGACGGCGTTCCAGAAGACGTCGTCCTGGGCCATGTCGACGTAGTTGCGCAGGCCCACGAAGACGGGGCTGCCCAGCACGTTGTACTCGGTGAACGACAGGTAGGCGCCGCGCAGCGTCGGGTAGAGGTAGAAGACCAGGAACCCGAGGGCCGCGGGGGCGATCATCCCGAGGGCGGGCCAGAGCTGGTTGCGGGGCCGGCGGGCGACGGCGGTCGCGGCGCGGGTGGCGGTCGCCGTGACGGTGGCGGTCACCGGCCCGCCTCGATCGCGTAGACCCGCACGTCCTCGCCCGGGACGACGGCGCGCAGGCGGCCCGCGGCGTGGCTCTCCTGGCCCGTCCACAGCTCGGTGACGTCGTACCGCCCGCCGCCCAGGCCCAGGTCGCGCAGCGCGAGGTCGGCCCGACGCGGCGAGGACCCGTAGTTGAACAGCGCCAGGTAGGTGGTCGCGCCGTCGTGCAGCACGAACGTGTCCGACGCCGTGAAGGCGTCCGGGCCGGCCTGCACCGGGGCGAACGACCGCCCGAGCTCGGCGAGGTGGTTGATGCCGGGGTTCTGCAGCAGGTCGCGGGCCCGCTGCTTGATGACGGGGTGGCCCGTGGCGGTGAGGTCCTCGCTGACCTGGTAGATCCCCGTGATGGCGGCGGAGGTGACGCGTGCCCGGTTCTGGCCCTCGGGCCAGATGCTCGGGTAGGGGTCGTCCAGCAGGTAGGCGTTCGCGTTGCCGTCGTACTCGTAGTTGCCGAACTGGACGTGGTCGCCGTCGTTGAAGGCGTAGACCTCGTCGAGCCACCAGCCGTACGTCAGGGAGTTGAGCAGGTACTCGGTGCTCTTCTGGTAGCGGTCGGGCTGCGTGGGGTGCCAGTTGTTCAGGGCGCCGTGCACGTCGCACGAGATGCGCCGGGCGTGGGCGAACTCGGAGGCGAACAGGGGCGAGATGGCGAGGTCGACGAACATGTCGTCGCCGACGACGTCGACCACCTGCGCCATGCCCTGGCGGAACGCCTGCTGGCCGGTGTGGACGTCGGCGTCGTACCAGTCGTCGGCCTCGACGTAGCCGTGGGTCAGGAAGTCGAGCTTGACGTAGCGCACGCCGAGCTCGCGGAACTTGCCCAGGGCGATCCGGGCGCGGTTCTGCACGCCGGGGTTGGTCGGGTCGAGCGCCCAGGCGCCGTCGATGTTCACGGGGATGCCGTTCACCTTGAGCGCCATCTGGCGGTAGGTCTGGTTCTCGCAGGTGTCGCACAGCGCGGTCCCGCCGATGCGCTCGTCCAGGCCCTCGCGCCAGAAGTTGGCGAACGGCTGGAAGTACAGGGCCGGCTCCTGGCCGCGCGCCTTGACGTCGGCGACGTACTGCTCGAGCTCAGCCCAGGAGGTGTTCGGGTCCTCGAACGCGTACTCGGGAGCGAGCATCTTGTCCCAGTAGGAGTCGACGCCCACGTAGAGGCCCTTGGCCGAGCCGGCGTTCCGGAACCCGGGGGTCTCCTCGGCCAGGAACTCCGAGACCTCGTCCATGACGGCGGCGTCACCACCGCGGGCGCCGAGGCCGCCCCAGCTGTTGAAGCCGAAGGGCGTGCCCTCGTCCCAGGTGCGGGACTTCGCGGCCTGCGCGGCGGCCTTGCCGAAGGTCTCCATGCCCTCGCGCCAGTCCGGGAACAGGCCCACGAACATGCGCGGGGAGCGGACCGTGGCCCCGCTGACCTCGGCGTGCGGCTTGAGCTCGCGGTTGAACTGGTACTTGTTCAAACCGTCGCCGTAGTCGTAGCTCCAGTCCGTCAGGCCGGCCGCGGCCTGCAGCCGGTCCAGGCCGCCGCGCGTGTTGCCGTCGGCCACCACGCCGGACTTCCAGGTGTCGCGGTCCAGGGAGCCGACGACGAGGCCCCGGCGTGAGGCGTCGTCGATGAACGCGGTGACCTCGAAGCTGCGCCGGGCCGGCGTCACGTCCTTGATCGCCGGGGTCTCGTAGCGGACCCAGTGGTCGTTGTCGAAGGGCACGAGCACCATGCGGTTGTCGCCCGTGCGCCCGAGGTCGACCGAGCCGCGCCGGTCGGTCATGACCGGCACCATCATGGAGGTCGTGACCGGGCCGTCGGTGCCCGTCACGTCGAGCCGCACCGAGAACGAGTGGTCGCCGTCGAACGCGAAGACCTGCCGGAGCGTGGGCAGCCCGGGCTTGGCGCAGGTGACCGTGGTGCGGGCGGTGAGCCGGCAGGCGCCGCCGTACTGCTTGGTGGTGACGAACTCGTCGCCCAGGCGCACGCCGCTGTAGAAGCCGGTCACGGCCTCGCGGCCGCCCCAGCGGGCGTCGGCGGTGCCGCTGCGGAGCGAGTAGTCGATGACGACGTCGCCGCCGCGGAGCACCGTCCGCTCACCGCCCGGTGTGGCGCGGGTGGAGTCGACGGGCACCGGGTCGGCCGCGTCGGGATCGGTGAGCGCGTAGTCCTTCCCGGTCGCGCCGGCGACGTCGACCCGGTCGAGGTCGGGGCCGAGCGCGCCCGCCGGGGCGCTGAACGTCAGGCTGTTCTCGCCCGCGTGCAGGGGCAGGTCCACCGCGAGGGTGCCGACGCGGTCCCAGCCGCCGGTCGAGGCGACCGGCACGGTGACCGTCGAGCCGCCGTCGGGCGTGATCGTGAGCGCACGCGAGTCGTCGCCGCTCAGGTAGTGCAGCGTCACCTCGTAGGTGCCGTCCTCGGGCGCGATGACGCCGGGGACGTTCGCCGTGGCGGACGGATCGATGCTGCCGACCTTGCTCCCGCCCGAGCAGGCGGAGCAGCCGCTGCGGCTCGCGCCGTCGAGGACCACCTGGGTGGCCTCGGCCTCGATGGTGGCCCCGCCCGGGTCGGCCGCGGTGGCCGCGGGAGCGGGCGCCGCCCCGATGGCGACCACGACGCCGAGCGCCAGGCCGGCGGCGAGCCAGGCACGGTCGACTCTCCGGACCTGGTCGGATGCGGATCTGACTGACATGAGTGCCCCTCCGGCGTCGTTGCTGGTGCGGACACTCAACCGTCTTTTTTTGTCACTGTCAATTAACTGCTGAGGTGCTCACCGCCCCGTCAGGACGAACTTCGTGATCGCCATGGCTTCCCGCACGTAGTCGACGGGGATCTCGTACCAGGGCGTGTCCGCGTGCAGGTGGGTGCTGTCGATCCCGGCTTTCTCGGCGATGCCGCCTGCCCGGAACACGTGGTAGTCGCTGGTGACGAAGGCCGTCGTGTAGTCGGCACCGAGGCGCGCGTCCAGGAGGCTCTTCGCGAGGACGAAGTTCTCGTGGGTGCTGGTCGACCGGTCCTCCCGGAGGATCCGGTCCTCCGGGACCCCGTGCGCGACCAGGTACCGCTCCATCGCGAGCGCCTCGGTGATGGTCTCGCCAGGCCCCTGCCCTCCGGCGACCACGACGACGGCGTCCGGGTTCGCGACGGAGTACTCGACGGCCACGTCCAGCCGGGAGCGCAGCGACGGCGTCACCTCCTCGCCCCGCAGCCCGGCCCCGAGGACGACGACGGCACCCTCGCGATACGAGACGGTGTCCGTCCTGCCGAGAACCGCGAGGGAGGCGAAGAGGACGAGCAGCAGTGCCGTGGCTGCCGGGACGAACACCTTCAGCCACCGGAACAGGCCGTTCTCTGTTCCGGCCCGGGTGCGGTCCCGGCGGGAACCGTGGAGCAGGTGGAGACCGTGGAGCAGGTAGAGGGCGCCGAGCACGAACGTCGCGACGACGCCGGAGTTGAGGCTGCTCGTGAACCACACGACCAGGGCATCGAGGATGAGGACCGCTCCGACGACGATCCAGAGGAGGGGCACGGCGGAACGATAGCGGAGGAGATCTGGGGGCGTCCGGGGCGTCACCGCGCAGGTACGGGCGGGGTACGGAAAGCCGGTTGTCGAGTCAGGTTCCTACCGTCATCGGTGTCAGGGGAACCGCGAGGACTCCCACTCGAGAACCGGGACGGACAAACAAACCATGCGCAGGATGGTGAGCGCGATCGTGGCCTTCGTGACCGCTTTCTGGGGCCTGGCGGCCGTGGCGCCGGCAGCGCAGGCGTCCGAGGCGGTCCCTTTCTCCGTCCCCGGCCAGGAGGTCGTGGTCGGCTGCGGGCACGCCGAGGCGGCGGTCCAGGTCGCCTGGGGCGTGGGCAGCCTGTCGCTCCGGTACCGGCTGCGCGACACCGCCGCGGACGGCCGGAGCCCCGTCCTGAGGATCTCCGCGGTGGCCGCCGACGGCACGACCGCCGACCACGTCTTCGACGACGGCACGGTCGCCTCCGCCCGCACGGCCGGCGAGGGCTTCGGCCCCTGGGGCGGCGAGGACGACTGGAACCCGGGGACCATCGGCGCCGTCGCCTCCCTGACCATCAAGGTCTCCAACGGCACGACGGCCGAGGGCGCCCTGTGCACGCAGCACGCGAACCTGTACAACTGGTCCCGCCTCGGGCTCCGGAACGCGTACGAGAAGGAAGGTGCGCCGTACGCGTGGGGCGGGGAAGGCCCGGGATACGACTGCTCGGGACTCGTGTACGCGTCCTACGACGAGGTGGCCGGCTTTCCCGGGTGGCCGGTGCGCTCGGCGCAGGCGATGTACGACTGGGCCCGGACCCACACCGGCCAGGACAGGGTCTACGCCCAGCAGGTGCCGTACTCCGAGCTCGAGGATGGTGACCTCGTCTTCTACGACACCGACGGCGGGGACGACGGCAACATCACGTATGTCGCGTTCTACGCCGGCGACGGGACCGTCTTCGACGCCCAGCTGGGAACACCGGTCGGCCGGCACGCCGACTGGGTGAACTTCCGCGTGGGCGCGTACCGCATCCTCGGTGCCACGGGGTGGACCGCCTGATCCGCCGCACGCCGTCGCCTATGATCACGGCGTGCCGTCGTCCGATGTCGAGGGGGTCCCGGACTCAGCAGGTGATCTGGTCCGCCGGCATCGCGAGGCCGGCGGGCTGACCCAGCGCGAGCTCGCCGAGGCCTCCGGGGTGAGTCTCGCCTCGGTCCGGGACATCGAGCAGGGCCGTAGCCACCGTCCCCGGCGGGAGTCCGTCGCCGCCCTGATCGCCGCCCTCGGACTCACCGGCCGGGAGGCCGACCGGCTGCGCGAGCGGTTCGACCAGGCGCTCGTACGCCCGCGGTCCGACGGCGCGACGGCGGGTCCCGGAGCCGTGGACATCAGTGTTCTCGGGCCGTTGCTGCTGCATCGGGGTGACGTGCGGATCCCCCTGCGGTCCCGGATGCAGCAGGTGCTGCTCGCCGAGCTGGCGGTCGCCGCGGGGTCGCCCGTACCCCGCGAGGTGCTCGTGGCCGCGCTCTGGCCGGGCGAGGCCCAGCCCACGACGGCGGCCCTGAACATCCACGTCACCCGCCTGCGGCGCCTGCTGGAGGACTCCGACGACCGGCAGCCCGTGGTGGAGCTGGACCGCGCCGGTATCCGGCTCCTCGTCCCGGCCGACCGGCTCGACCTGCTCAGGTTTCGCGAGCTCGCCGCGCACGCGCACCGCTCGGGGGCGACGAGCGGCGCGAAGGAGGCCCTCGCCGCCGCCGTCGCGCTCTGGCGCGGTGGTCCGGACCCGGACCTCGTGACGTCGCCCGACCGGGTCGCGGCGGTCGAGGAGGAGTACGTCGCGGCGCTGCTGTCGTACGCGAGGATCACCCGCGAGCTCGGCGTGCCGGAGGACGCCGTCGTGCCGCTGACGACGATGGCGGTCCGGCGCCCGCTCGACGAGGTCGTCCAGGCGTCGCTGATCCAGACGCTCGCCGCGGCGGGACGCCAGGCGGAGGCGTTCAGCCGGTTCGAGTCCACCCGGAGGGCCCTCGCCGCCGAGCTCGGCGTGGACCCCGGGGAACGGCTGCGCACCGCGCACCTGGACGCGCTGCGGCAGCGCTGGACGGACGAGTCGGCCGCCGCGGCCTCGGTGCCCTGGCAGGTTCCCGCGGCTCCGCCACGCCTGGTGGGACGGACGGCGGAGCGCTCGGACATCACGGCGGCGCTCGACCGCGGCCCCGCGGGCGGGAACGTGCCCGTCGTGGTCAGCGGCGCCGCGGGTGTCGGGAAGACCGCCCTGTGCCTGTCCGTCGCGCACGAGATGCATGACCGGTATCCCGACGGTCAGCTGTTCGCCGACCTCCAGGACGCCGCGGGCGCCCCCGTCCCGCCCCTGGAGATCCTGCAGCGCTTCCTGCGCGCCACGGGCCCGGGGACGCCGCCCGCGGACCTGCCCGAGGCGGCCTCGCTGTTCCGCAGCCGGCTCGCGGACCGGACGATGCTGATCGTGCTCGACAACGCCCGGGACGCGGCCCAGGTACGCCCGCTCATCCCGGGTCTCGGCGACAGCGACGTGCTCGTGACCAGCAGAAACCTGCTGCCCGAGCTCGACAGCGCCGTCCTGGTCCGCCTGGACGTGCTCGACCGCACCGACTCGGTCCGGCTGCTGGCAGCCGCCACGGCGACGTCGGACGGGGACGACGCGGCGGTCCTCGACGAGCTGGCCCGTCTGTGCAGCGACCTCCCGCTCGCCCTGCAGATCACGGCCGCGCAGCTGCGGAGCCGGCGACAGCTCGTGCCGGCGGACCTGGTCCACCGGCTCCGGGACGGGCAGGGCCGGCTGGACCACCTCGCCGTGGGGACGTCGAGCCTCTGGAACAGCTTCGAGCTCAGCTACACGGAGCTCTCCCCCACCGCGCGACGCGTGTTCCGGATGTCGTCCCTGCACCCCGGCATCGACTTCGGCACGGAGGCGACGGAGGTGCTGGTGGGCGACGGGACGGCGGCCCGTGCGCTGGACGAGCTGCTCGACGCGAACATGCTGACCGAGCACGCCGCCGACCGGTTCCGCAGCCACGACCTGCTGCGGCTGTTCGCCCGGCGCAAGCTCACCGCGGCCGACGGCGTCTCCGACGCCGAGCGCCGCCTCCGGCGCTGGTACCTCGACCGGGCCACGGCGGCCGTCGACTGGATCCACCCGCACCTGCTCCGGCTGACCGGCCACCCGGACCGCGCCGCGGTGTTCGGCGACGAGGACGCCGCCATGCGCTGGCTGGACCTGGAGTACCCGTCGATGCTTGCCCTGGCTACCTCGTCGACCGACGATCCCGACCACGGTCCCGACGTCTGGCGGCTCGTCGACCAGCTCCGCGGATACCTGCTGCTCCGGCGCTTCGACAGCTGGGAGCACCTGGCCGAGGCCGGGCTCGGGGCGGCCGTCCGCACCGGCGACGACCGGGCGCGTGCGGCGATGTACGTCTCGCGCAGCTACGCCCACTGGGCCCACGGACGCATCGACGACTCGCACGCGGACACCGTCGAGGCGACCCGCCTCGCCGAGCTCTGCGGCTGGACCGACGCCGTCGCCTACCTGGCGCACAACGTGGGCTGGGAGCACTACGAGGCCGGCCGCCTCGTCGAGGCCGGGGCCTGTTTCGAGCAGATGCTGTCCCAGACCGGGCCCACGAGCCAGGCCCGCGCGCTCGCCCTGAACGGGCTCGGCATGACCTGCCTGGAACAGGGCGAGCTCGTCCGCTCCGCGGACTCGTTCCGTGCCGCGATCCGCATCAGCGAGGGCAACAAGCGCGAGGTGGCCGACCTGACGATCCGCGGCAACCTCGCCAGCGCGCTCCGGCTCCTCGGCGACACCGGGGCCGCGGAGACCCAGCTCCACGACGTCCGCCGCGGGTTCCGCCAGCGCGGCCACACCCGCGGGGAGCTGTCCACGCTGGACGAGCTCGGCCGGCTCCTCGCCCAGACCGGCCGGCCCACCGAGGCGGTCGAGACCGCCCGCGAGGCGCACGCCGCCGCGTCCCGGCTGAACGACCCCCGGGCGCAGGTCATGACCGGCGAGGGCCTGGGCGTGAGCCTCCTGGCGAGCGGGCACACCGCCGAGGCAGCGGCCGCCCTCGCCGACGCCGCAGCGCTCGCGACCGCGCACGGCTACCGGTCGTGGGAGGCCCGGGCACGTGCCCACCTGGCGACCGCGCACCTTCAGCTCGGCAACGTCCGGGAGGCGACGGACGAGGCGGCGCGCGCCGCCGTCCTCGCGGAGACGTGCGACGCGACGCCCGTCGTCGTCGAGGCACGGCGGGTGCACGGGCTGGCCGCCCAGAAGCACGCCTAATTCCCGGGCGCCCCGGCGCCGGCCGGCTGCCGGTCCGGCGTCGTCAGTGCGGTTCGTCAGGGACAATGGACGACAGCAATGTCTGCCACTGCAAGGAGCGCCAGGTGCCCCAGGGAACTGTCCGATGGTTCGACGCCGACCGAGGGTTCGGTTTCATCGACCTCGGGAACGAGGCCGAGGACCTGTACGTGCACGCGTCCGAGATCGTCGGCGACGACGGACCGAAGCTGCTCCGCGAGGGCCAGGTCGTCGAGTTCGAGGTGGCCGAGGGGAACCGCGGCCCCCAGGCGCACCGCGTCAAGGTCACGGGCGACCGGGCCGCCGACGCGCCCCTGGGCGTGCTCGGCACCGTCAGCTGGTACGAGCCGGCCAAGGGCTACGGCTTCGTCACGCCCGACGGCGGTCGCGACGAGATCTTCGTGCACAGCTCGGCCATCGTCGGGGGCGGCGTGATCTCCGAGGGGCAGCGGGTGGCGTTCCTCGTCGTCGACGGGGAGAAGGGGCCGCAGGCGGACCACCTGCTGCCGCTCGGGGCAGCGGCTGCACAGCCGGCGTCCGACGGCGCGGACGGCACGGTGTCCTGGTACGACGACACCAAGGGCTTCGGGTTCGTCGCTCCCGACTCGGGCGGCGAGGACGTCTTCGTCCACGTCAGCGGGCTCGGCCGGGGTCTGTCCGAGCTCACCGAGGGCGCCCGCGTGACGTTCGACGTCGTCGAGGGCGACAAGGGGCCGAACGCCCGCAACGTGCAGCTCGTGCGCGGCGCGGCGCGCGGCTCCGGGAGTGCGCGCCCGGCCACGGACCGCGGCCGGCCGAGTCGTCCCGCGGCATCCGGCGGGCCGGTGCGCGGAGGCGAGGGCACCGTCGCGCGCTACGACGCGGACCGCGGTTTCGGCTTCATCACCCCCGACGCCGGGGGCGAGGACCTGTTCGTGCACGTGTCGGTCGTGCGCGGCGACGAGATCCTGGAGGAGGGCGACCGGGTCCGCTTCAAGGTGCGGCAGAGCGACCGGGGGCCGCAGGCCGACGGCGTCGAGCTGCTCTGAGCCGGCTCGACGTCCACCGGGGTGCCCGCTACTGGCCCACCCGTCCGTCGATGCGTTCGCGCAGCAGGTCGGCGTGGCCCAGGTGGCGGGCGTACTCCTCCACCAGGTGCACCAGCACCTCCCGGACCACGACGCGGTCCTCACCGCGCGGCAGCACCCGGCCCAGGTCGTCCTCCGGCAGCGCCGCCAGCCAGGCGTCGGCGTCCCGGACCTCGCGGCGCCAGCTCTCCCAGGCCTCCGCGACGACGGCCGGGTCGGCCACCGCACCGTCGAAGTCCGGGTCGGGCCACTCGGGGGTCTCCTCGTAGAGGGCGGGCAGCCCCTCGACGCCGGCGAGCACCTCCTGGAACCAGCCGCGCTCCACCCCGGCCAGGTGCCGCACCAGACCCAGCAGCGACATGGTCGACGGCGGCACCGACCGGCGCGCCAGCTGCTCGGCGTCGAGCCCGTCGCACTTCATCTCCAAGGTGAGCCGGTAGTGCCGCAGACAGTTCCAGAGCGTGTCCTTCTCGCTCACGGGACTCGCCAGCGCCTCGCGCGGGTCGTCGTCGGGATCCACCCACATGTCGGGGTAGACGGTCGCCACACTCCATCGTTCGGCGGTCATGCACTTCAGTGCACTACCGCGGCCCCGCCCCGATCAACCGATTTTCTCGTCGTCGCCCGGAGCGGCGCTGCCCTGAGCGGTACTGCCCGGAGCGGTACTGCCGGGAGCGGCGTCGTCCGCCGCCGTGGTGCCCCGCATCATCGCGAACACCGGGACGAACGCCGCGCCGAGCGCGATGCCGATCGCGAGGTTGTCCAGCGCGAGACCGAGCGCCACCCCGATGCACAGGCCGACGGCGACGCCGGCGCCCCAGCTCCAGCCGGCGGTCGACGTCGGGCCGGCGGTCGAGGTCGGGCCGGCGGCGTCCCCGCCCTGGTCGTCCGGTCCGGTGTGTGCCATGTCCCCCACGGTGGCAGGTCGTGGCACGCATGTCCTCCCCCCGAGGGCTGATCTTGCGCCGGCGCATCCCCCTGGGGGCCTACGTCGTCGGGCCGCCCCGCAGCCGCACGGCCAGCCCGCTCGCCCGTCGCGCCCGCCGGACCACCGCCGCGCGCACCGCCTCCGGCGTGCCGATCACCCGCACCCGGCGCCGCGCCCGGGTCACCGCGGTGTAGACCAGCTCGCGCGTGAGCAGGGGCGACGTCTCGTCCGGCAGCAGCACCGTCACGGTCTCGGCCTGGCTGCCCTGGCTCTTGTGCACGGTCATGGCGTGCAGCGTCTCGACGTCGCCCAGCCGGGAGACTCCGAACGACGCAGCGCCGCCGATGTGGGCGCGCAGGTTGTCGCCGTCGGCGACCACCACCCCGGTGTCGCCGTTGAACAGGCCCAGGCCGTAGTCGTTCGCGGTGATCAGCACCGGCCGGCCCGCGTACCACTCGGCGCCCACCGCGGCGCCGAGGTAGGCGCCGGAGGCCTCGCCGAGCCGGCGCTCGACCAGCCGGTTCCAGTGCGCCGCGCCCCACGGGCCCTCCCGGTGGGCGCAGAGCAGGCGGTGCCGCTCGGCCAGCTCGGCCGCCCCGGCGGCGTCCCCGGCCAGCGCCAGGTCCCGCACGGCGAGCGCGTGCCGGGTCAGCTCGTCCTGGAGGCCGGCCAGCGCCGCCGCGTCGTCCGGGTGCACGAGCTCCACGACGCCGTCGCTCGCCGTCAGCGCCGCGAGCACCGCCTCCGGGTCGCCGTCCTGGATCGCGGCGGCCAGGCGGGTGATCGCCGCGCTCTCCGACCGGTGGTCGGTCACCAGGGCCGTCACGACGCCGTCGGGGCGCTCCCCGAGGCCGGCCACCAGGTCGGCGAGCACGGCGCCGGCCTCCACGGACGCGAGCTGATCGGGGTCGCCCACGAGCACGAGCCGCGCGTCGGGGCGCACCGCCTCCAGCAGCCGGGCCATGAGCGTGAGCGAGACCATCGAGGTCTCGTCGACCACCACGACGTCGTGCGGCAGGCGGTTGGAGCGGTCGTGCCGGAACCGGGTGCTCGACCCGGGCCGCCACCCCAGCAGCCGGTGCAGCGTGCCCGCCTGGAGGCCGTCGAGGCGGCGCCGGTCGTCGGCGGTGAACTCCGGCCGCCCGGCCTCCTGCGACCAGGCCCCCGAGCGTGCGTCGACCGGCGCGGGAACACCGAGCGACTCGGCCACCGCCTCCTGCATCCGGGCGGCCGCCTTGCCGGTCGGCGCGGCGAGCGCGATGCGCAGGCGGCGTCCGCCGGCGTGCTCGGCCTGCTCCGCCAGCAGGGCGAGCAGGCCGGCGACCGTCGTCGTCTTGCCGCGGCCCGGTCCGCCCGTGAGCACGGTGGTCAGGCGACGCGCGGTGGACAGCGCGGCCACGCGCTGCTCGGCGTACGCGGCGCCGGGGAACAGCCGCGCTGCGCTGTCCTCCAGGAGGGCGTCGTCGACGGCGGGGGCGGGCACCGCCAGCCGGGCGGCGAGGTCGTCGCGCACCTGCCGCTCCTCGCGCCAGTAGCGGTCGAGGTAGAGCAGACCGAGGTCGGCCCGCACCACCGACCGCTCGGCGAGCGGGCCGGCGGCGACCCGGTCGAGCCAGCCGTCGGCGGCGGGCCAGGGCAGCGGCACGTCGTCGGGCCCGTCGCCGAACCCGCCCAGGTCCACGCACACCGACCCCTGCCGGACCGCGCGCACCGCGAGCGCGACGGCGAGCCGCACGGTGTCGTCGTCCTCGCCGACGACGTCGGCCGTGCGGCGCGCGACGTGCACGTCGGCGGCGGTGAGCACGCCGGCGTCGTTGAAGGTGCGCAGCAGCCCGGTCGCGCCGAGCGCCCGGCGGGCGTCGTGGGGGTCGTCGCTGGTCCAGCGCTCGATCGACGGCGTCATGCGGCCTCCTCGTGCGCGAGGCCGGCGAGCAGGTCGGAGAGGCCGACCAGCAGCGCCGGCGGCGGCTGCCACGAGAACACGCCCGCGGGGCTGCCGTCCGCGCTGCCGTCCGCGTTGGGGCCGCCGCCCGCGGCCGGGGTGTCCGGTCCGGCCATGCCGCGCACGAAGAGGTAGAGCACCCCGCCCAGGTGGGTGCCGGGGTCGTAGCCGGGCAGCCGCCAGCGCAGGTAGCGGTGCAGCACCGCGCCGTACAGCAGGGCCTGCAGCGGGTAGTGCGAGTGCAGCATGGCCTCGACCATCCGGTCGCGCGAGTAGTCGGCGACGGCGGGGCCGAGGAAGTTCGTCTTGTAGTCGACGACGACGAACCGGCCGGTCGGCAGCCGCAGCACGACGTCGATCGAGCCGGTGAGGTAGCCGCGCAGCGCCTGGCCGCCCAGGGCCGGCTGTTCGAGCCGGTCGGCGTACGCGGCGAGCGGGTCGTCGGCGGACAGGTGCGCGCGCAGCAGC